>JAGQRA010000172.1 GCA_020425885.1 Planctomycetota bacterium
CCCCCATCAGCGGCTTGATGAGGACCAGCGGCAGCTTGGTGAACAGCGCCTCGAGAACGCCGAAGGCGATCATCGCCGCGACCATGCCGCGATAGCGTGTGACCGCCGCCCACAGGCGGCGCAGGAGGGCGCGCGTGGCGGCGCTCTGATCGTGGCCTTCGGTCACGGGCGGGATCCTATCTCGCCCGGAGTCGGCTCTCACGCGACTTGCGAGAACCTTGCTGGCGCTCGACGCCGCGTCGAGCGCAGCATCGGGCCGGCCTGAGCGACCCTACTCGAACTTGGCGCGGGCGATGACTTCGTTGGCCCACTCGAAGAAGCGGTAGTTGATGTAGTCCTCACGCACCAGCTCGCGCTCCTTCTCGACCTTGACGTCCACCTTGCGGCGGGCCGGGGTGCGCGAGTTGATACGCGCGATGAAGTAGCCGTCGGGACCGGCGATGGGGCCATGGGTCTTGCCGACCTCGGCCTCGAAGAACAGCGTGTGGCTCAGCGAGAAGCCGTCCAGCAGCTGCGTGTATTCGCTCTCGCGCAGCTGCTGCTTGAGCTGGTTGAGGGGGAGGAAGCCGAGGCGGCCGCGCTTCTCGTCGTTGACGAAGAACTCGCCATACTCGGTCAAGGCGTCATCGAAGGTGACCTCCTTGCTGGCCAGCTTGGCGAACACCTCATCGGCCCGGACCTTGGCCTTCTCCATGCCGTCCGGCTGCCACGCGCCGGTCTGCGGATCGCGCGCCTGGAACGGGATGACGTCGATGCTGCACTGTCCATCGGCGAAGAAGGCTCCGAACTTGTCGGCGTGGGCCTGCAGGTTCTCGTCGTTGATATCGTCGGCGATCAGGTCGCTGAAGGAGGTCATCAGGCGCCAACGGGCCCGGAAGGCCTCGAGGCACGGGTAGCCCTTGAAGCGGGTCGCGATGACCTCGACCGTGAACGGCGTGTCGTCGTACGGCTTGCGATAGACCTCGTAGCGGTTGTGGAACTCGTCGTCGCTGACGTAGACGCCCTCCTTGACCAGTTCCTGGCGCAACGCCTCGCGCACCGCCACCTCCTGGATGGCGCGTTCGAGATCCTGCACGTAGAGCCCCTTCTTGACGAAGCTGAACGCCTCGTCGGTGCCCCACTCGAAGTCGTTGACGCGGAGCACGATCTCCGCCGGCAGGCCGTGCGAGGCGTAGCGGATGTCGCTCCAGTTGCGCAGCCCCTTCTGCACGAACTGCCGCATCATGTTGACCCAGAACTCGGGCAGCTTCTTCGGGTTGCCGTCCTGATCGGTGCCCTCGGTCGCCTTCTCGAGTTCCTCGATGAACCGCGGCCCCTCCTCGCTCTGCGTCTGCGACTTGATCGCCTCCTTGGTGATGTCCGGCCAGTTGCTCGGCGAGCCCGGAAAGAAGACCTTGTCGAACAGGATCGACTGCTTGCGCTGCTCGAGGAAGGTCTCCTTGTTGAGCCCGTACTGGGACCGCACCACCGACCAGAAATCGACCCCGGGGTTCTTGGTCTCGAAGTCGGCCTTCATCGGTGCCAGCTGGTTCATGACGTCGTCTTCATCGATCATGAACTCCTGCGCACTGCGCTTGCCGGAGTCGATCTGCCGCCGCATCTCCTCGAGGATGAAGAAATCGGCGACCTTGGCCTCGACCAGCTTGCCACCGGTCAGGTACACGGCCTCGCGCATCACCTCCTTGGGATCGAGCTGCTGGCCGTTGACGCGAACGTCGTGCAGCAACTTGGCGCGTTCCTGGACCAGCTGGTCCGACAGGGCGCCGACTTCCTTGCGGAGGCCTTTGATCAGTTCGTCGGGATCCTGGGCCCGGAGACAGATGCTGGTGGCCAACACGGCGGCCAGGGCGGTAACGCGATACATGGTAGTCAATAGGGTAGGTGGCAGAAGCGGGGGTCGCGGTTCCGGGCACGACCGATCGTCGACCGGAAATGCGGGCCAGGGAGCGTACCCCAGGGAGCCGCGGAAACGAGACTCGGGACAGATTCCTCCCGATTCGTGAATGCGAAAGGCAGGGCCCGGGCGAGCAGGCGGTGTTTCTTTCGACCGAGGTCGGGCTAGAGCCTCGTCGCGGCACCCTTACCATTGCCGCCTCCACATGAGCTACGATCCCCGGTCCATCGCCTTCTGCGCCGAAATCATCTACCCGCCGCAGCAGCTTCATCCCGATCGGGTGCAGAGCGTCCACAATGCTCTCTACCGGCAAGCCCCTCTGAGCTATCAGAACTTCCAGGTCGCACCCGACGGCATCCACCTGTCCAACCTGCCACAGGCACCGGGTCAGGTCTCGGTGGCGAGCTTCCTGCCCGACCGGTTCCTGTTGCGCGAGGAACTGCGCGGCACCAGCGTCGAAGACTTCGCGACCCGCATCGTCAACATCGCCACGACCTCGTTCGACACCCTCGGTATCACCGCATCGTTGGCCCAGCAGTTCGTCATCCGCTCATTGATCTCACCGCGAAACTTCCGCGATGGCCGCGACTTCCTGATGCAGAGGCTGATCGGCCCCGGCGGGAGCTCGGCGACTGAATCCTGGAGTCGCTTCGGCCGCCCGCTGCAGGCGCTGGGCGCCCGGTTCGTGTTTCCGCCGCACGAATCGCGGACCGAGACCTATCATGTGCGCGTCGAGTCATGGCCGCAGGATCCACAGTCGATATGGATCGAGAACACCGGCAGCTTCGCCGGCCCGATCCAGACCGCCGACGTGCCCCGACTCGCCAACCATCTCTACTCGACCTACCGGTTCCTGACCGGCCCGGTCAGCAGCTTCCTGGCAGATCTCGACACGCCGTGACCGCAGCCCATCGATCCTACGCCGCGGGCTTCGCCGTCTTGCTCGCGGTCTTGCTCGCCACGGCCTGCGCCAAGCAGGGCCCGACGACGCCGAAGTCACCGGCGCCGGACGACATCCTGCTGACCATCGACGGCATCGACATCCGGTTCGGCGAGGTCCAACCGATCCTCGAGTTCCTGGCGTCGAGCCACCCCGAGGCCGGCCGCAAGACGGTCATGCAGATGGTGTTGGAGAAGCAGATCGTGCCGGTCCGCCTGGCGCAGCGGGCCTTCGGTGAAGCGCGGCGGCACGCCCTGCAGGAGGCAACCGATCTGCGCTCGATCGCGACCAACGCGCTCGAACTCGATGCCCAGAACGTCAAGGCCAAGCAACGCAAGATCTACGCGCGTTCCCAGGTCCCGCTGCCGGCCGCGATGTTCCTGTTCGACCCCCTGCAGACCGGCGGCGTCAGCGCTCCGCTCGAGGTGCCGCGCGGCTACGTCGTCACCGCGGCCCACGACTACGTGCAACGCCCGCTGGCCGGCGAGGACCTCGTCGAGGCGACGCTGGTCGGCTTCTTCACCCACGGCGACCAGGAATGGGGCGCCTGGCTCGCGGCGGAGCAGGACAGGATCGCCGACAAGATCACCTACGTTCACCCCCTCTACGTCGAGGCGCTTCCCGGGTGGTGCAAACACCCCTGATGCAGCGCCCGTCGATGCCGATCCCACCGCAGCAAGACCACCCGATGCAGATCCCGTCGTTGCCGTTCGTCCTCACGTTGCTGACCTTCACGTTGCCGGCCCAGGGAGGTGACGGGAAGGGCGAACAGGAGCCGGCGCCGAAGAAGACGCAGCAGCTCGATGCCTGGCCGGACCTCGAGAAGGCCGACAGCGAGCGACTGCTCGGATGCCTCGTGCAGTTCCGCAAGGACAAGGAGAGCCTGCACGAGAGCGCCCGCGACATGCTCGTGGCGATCGGCGCGGCCGGCATGCCGCTGCTGTTCCAGAAGGTCAGCGACCGGCCCGAGAACATCAACGCCGACCTGTTCCAGGTCTTCGACCGCGTGCTCGACGAGCGCCACGCCGCCCTGCTCGCGCGTGAGATCAAGAAGCCGCGGGTCGCGCTGCGGCGCTATCTCGTCCAGCGGCTCTGTCGTTTCCTCGACCCCAACCAGCGGGCGACGCTGACGGCGACGATGAAGGATCCGGACCCCGAGACCGCGTACTTCGCCGCGCTCGGCGCGCTGGCACTCGGCGAGAAGGCGGCGATGGCCCCCGTGCTCGCATACAGCAAGACGCACTGGGACACCACGGGCGAGATCACCGCCGAGGTCCTGACCAAGGCGCGGTCGCGCGAGCCCGGCCTGTGGCTGTTCGAGGCCATCGCCAAGGCCCCGGCCGCCGACCAGATGGCGGGCCTGCGGCTGGCGCGCTACCTCGCCATCAAGGAGCAGCAGATGATCCTCCGCACCTACCTCCAGGCTCCCGACCACGCGGTCAAGAAGGAGGCGGTCAACGCCCTGCGCGTGATCAACGGCGAGGACCCGATCGAGAAGCTCTCGGTCTTCCAGGCCATCGAGATGGCCAAGGAATGGCTGAAGAAGGTCTGAGAGCCCGAGAAAATCATGATACGGCCTCTCAGATTGCCAATTGGCGACCGCCTACGCGGTCGCGCAGAGCCTTGGCGAGGATTCTCTCTCGGTCTCTGACCACAATGCCGGCCCGCGCCGCGTCCGTTCACGCCGTGCCAATTCCCACTCCGATCCAATGCCCATCCTGATCCTGGCGTTCGCCCTCCTTGCCCTCGCCGCGCCCGCAGCGGCGCAGGCCAAGCTGCCGAAGTGGAAGATCGATCCCTATACCAAGAACGATCCCAAGCTCATCGCCGCCGCCGGCTACGTCTCGCTCGGCCCGTTCCGCTTCGGCAACATCGCCGACAACCCGACGCAATCGACCCAGATCGACGAGGCGCTCGAATACGTGCAGATCCTGTGGATCGAGACGCCGCACTTCCGCCTCGGCTGCAACCTGCCGGCCTGGGCCGTTCCGACCGATCTGCCGTCGCGCAACAAGATCCGCGCCGAGCTGTCGGAGCTGAAGGAGAAGCTGCCCGGCATCAACCCGAAGACACGCAAGCTCGATCCGTGGTTGCGGGCCCACCTCTTCGCCCACCGACTCGAGAAGCTCTATGCCGAGATCAGCGAGCTGTTCGGCGTCAAGGACTCGGACTTCCCGGCGGACCCGTCCAAGGTCATCCGCACCGAAGGCGCGCGCTACATGGGCTACGGTCCGTTTCTCGGCATGCGCGACAAGTACCTCGTGCTGCTGTTCGAGGACATCGCGACCTACCGCCAGTACCTCAAGACCTTCACCGGACGCGACACGAAGTTCCCGCAGCGGTGGCACTTCAAGGAGTCCAGCTCGCTGCTGTTCGCGACCGCGATCAACTGCGACGGTCAGGACTTCCGGCATGACACCGCGATGCACTGCACGATCGGCTTCAATGTCAGCCAGCTGCTGCTCGACGGCTTCCGCTACTACAGCTACGACCTCCCGGTCTGGATCCGCGAAGGCCTCGCGCACTGGATGCTGCGCCGCGTCAGCCCGCGGTGGCCGAACTTCGACCAGCAGGAAGGCGGCGCCGCCGACCTGCGCCAGGGCGGCTCCGAGAAGTGGCCCGTGATGGCCCGCAATCTGGTCTCCTCGAACGGCAAGTTCGCGCCGTTCCCGGAAGTCATGAAGTGGCGCGACTTCGGCGACATCACCTACAACGACCACGTCGCCGTCTGGTCGCGATTCGACTGGCTGATGTCGCAGGGCCCCGAGAAGTGGCAGAAGTTCCTGTTCACCGTGAAGGGGCGCGTCGACGCCAACTGGTCCCCGGATCAGTCCGACCTGGTCGGCGCGACCCGCACCGGGCTGAGCGATGCCTACGGCCTGACCCCGCTCAACTTCGACGACCGCTGGGCCGAGTGGGTCAAGGCGACCTACCCGGCGAAGTAGCCAGCCGCGACCACGGCTCGGCGGGCTGCCAGGCCTATGCGTTCGGATCCCAGAGGCACTCGCGATAGAGCGGCAACAACGCGAGCAGCGAGGTCGTGACCCAGGCCTGCGCCTCGAGCCCCATCTCGACGGCATCCTCCTTGGGCAGCTGGCGCTGCACGTGCAGCCAGTGGTTGCCGGGGGTGTAGTGACCGAGCATCTCCTTGACGTCGCCGGGCTTGACCTGGGCACACCAGTTGTCCGAGCGCCAATCGTGCAGCTTCAGGTTGAAGCCCGGTGGCAGCGCCCGCAGCCGGGTGCAGAACGCCTCGAGCTGCGCCGGGTCGCCGAGCAGCTTCTTCTTCAGGTGCTCACCGTCCCACCAGGCCAGCGGGTGGATCCGCAGCGCGACCTCGACGATCTGATCGTCCAGCGAGATCTCGAGCACGGTCTGGATGTAGTGCGTCTCGGCGTCCTTGCCGAGCGCCTCGCCGAAGAAGGCGGCCAGCTTCTTGCGTTCCTTGGGACTGCGGCACAGGTAGGCCCGCTGCTCGCGAACGCGATAGCTGTTGAACGTGTACGGATGGTGCAGCCCGGCCTGGGCGCTGAGCGCGACGCCCGCCTCCTTCGCCGCCACGGCAACGGCATCGACCATCGCCTTCAGCTTGCGGCGGACGCCGAGGCGGAGGGAGTTGTACTCGGGGTCGTCCTGGCGGTGACGCTCGTAGGCCTTGAAATCGCGTTCGAGGAATGCTGCTTCCATCACCGCGAGCCTACGAAACGGACGGTCGCGCGTCACCGTGCTTCACCGCGGCCCCCCGAACTCCTACCTTCCCGACATGCGTGTCCTCGCGACTGCTGCCGTGTGTCTCCTGCCGGGCTGCACCTCGACGTTGCTGCTCGAGCCGGTGCTGACCGTCTCCCCCTACTACGTCAGCTACCAGCTGCGCGGCGACGTGGCCCTGCAGACCGAACCCGAGGGCGGCGGCCCGCTGCAGGACAACCCGCCGCGCCAACTCAGCGAGTTCGGCCAGGAGCATCACGAGGACGACGTCGGGTTCCGCGCCGAGTTCGGTGATGGTTTCGCCGGCCTGCGGGTGGACTACTACCGCATGGACACGGGGACCGCGACGCCGGGCGTCCTCGGCTCCGACTGGGGCAATCTGCTCGAGGGGGAACTGGTCCGGATGCAGACCGCGATGGACGAGGTGCGGCTGTCCTACGTCGAACCCATCACCCGGATCGAGACGACTTTCAAGGGCGAGGACCTGACCTTCGACTTCGCGGCCGGCGGCGAGTGGGCCTATCGCGACATGACCTTGCGCGCGCAGACCGACGACACCGAGCGACAGCAACGCGTGAAGATCCTCGGCGAGACGGTCTCGGTCGCCGCCCGCATCCGGACCAGGTGGCGCGATCTGACCCTCGACCTCGACTACGCGTTGTGTCCGAACCTCACCACCCGCGGCGATTTCGGCGACATCAATCACGACATCGAGGTCCGCGCCAGCTACTCGATCCCGCTGCGCGACGTCACCTTCTTCGCCGGCTATCGCTACAGCTCGCTGGACGCGGTCGGCACCACCGACAAGCTCGCCTACGATGCTGCGCTGCAGATCGACGGCTTCCAGTTCGGCCTCACGGTCTCGCTCTGAGCCTTCGGCCGCCGCCGCGCGGCACCGGCCGGATCACGGCAGCAGCGTGACGATCAGCCCGCGCGAGCTGACGACGTTCAACGGCGAGTCGGCGCAGGTCGTCGCCGGCTCGGTCATCCACAACAACTGGGCGTAGATCTCGAGGCCGGCAAGGCCCGGGGTGGCGGGAATCGGATAGTCGATGAAACTCGTGCCGAGCCCGTCGCTGAAGACGACGAAGGTGAAGATGGTCGGACCGAGTCCGAGGTGCAAGGTGATGCCGACACCGAACGGGTCGCTGCCGGTGAGATCGGGCGGACCGCCCACCATCATCATGCCGAAGGCGTTCGCCGGCGCATTGGTGCCGATGAAGGCAAAGTCGGCATTGCCGATCACCGGTGAGCCGTTGGCCCACAGCCCGATCGCGCCACCGCAACCCGGCGATCCCGCACCGTAGGACTCGAGCCCCGGCACGGAGATGCGCGGATTCTGCAGCACGCCGACTTCACTGCCGGCCGACACGTAGGCGATGTCGACGACGCCGATGCCGCGGAGATCGGCGATGACGACCGACTGCGCCGCGCTGCCACCGTCGAACACGACCTCCGCCGGGGTCATCCCGCCGTGGCCGTCACCGTAGGCCGCAACGACCGCCGTGCCAGCGGTGGCCGCGAGGTCCGGCACACCGTCACCGTCGAGGTCGCCGACGTCGATGGCATCGACCGCGTTCGCCGCGATGCCGAGCGTCGCACCGACCGCGAAGCTCGCGCTGCCGATGCCTTGGAAGACCGCCACGGTGACGAGATCACCGAGCAGCACGACGAGATCGGCACGTTGGTCGCCGTCGAGGTCGCCGCAGGCGAGCCGCCCCCCGAGCACTTCGGCGGCCGTGGAGACGACGGGCAGGAAGCCGCCGGCGCCGTCATTGCGCAGCACATCGATCGCGGCGGAGCCGCGCCCGACGCAGGCGAGATCGAGGCGCCGGTCGCCGTCGAAGTCGGCGACCGCGAAGTCGGTGACGACGAAGTTGGTCGCCATGACGACCGCCGCACCGAAGGCGCCACCGCCGATCCCGGGCATCACCGCGACGGCCAGGTCCGTGGCACCGGCCAGCACGACGTCGACCCGCCCGTCCGCATTCCAGTCGACGACCGCGAGCCGGCCGACGGGCCACGGCACCGCCAGTGCCACCGCGGTCTGGAACGTGCCATCGCCGACCCCCGGTGACACGGTCGCCGCCGCCGAAGCGGAGCTGGCCGACACCAGATCGAGGATCCGATCTCCGGTCACGTCCGCGACGGCGATCGGGCCGACCAGCGCCGGCGCGGGCACTGAGCTGCCGGCACCGAATCGACCATCGCCTTGGTTCCGCATCACCGAGACGTTGGCCAGGGTCGCGTTGCCAACGACGACGTCGCCCAGTCCATCGTGGTCGATGTCGGCGACGACGAGTCCCTGGCCACCGGCCCCACCGGTCGTCGACAACATGGGAGCGCCGAAGTCGACCGTCAGCGGTGCCGGCGGAGGCGGGTCGATGATCACCCCGCCATCGCCACCGCCCTTGTTGCAGCTCGACAGCGACAGCAGCGGCACGAGCAGGGAAAGCTGGACGGCCAGCGCACGATTCTGTTGGAGCATCGGCGGCGGATCGTAGCGGTCGACGCGGCAGCGCCGCAATCGAGCGACATCCAGTTCACTCAGAATGGCGATCGTTCGCGACCTCGGCCAAGATACGTAGGCCGATCCCGGGTGATGATCATCGGTTTCGGGAGTGGCCTGCGGGCCAGGAGCGACGGCGGCGGAGTCGCGCGAGTGCACACGACCGACCTGCGAGCCCAGGCCTCGACGCCCTCGTGGGCGCGAACCCGACCTCCCCTACTGCAGCACCTCGACGTAGTCGACGTGGAGCTGGTAGATGTCGACGCAGTAGCCATCGAGCTCCGTCGCCGCGATCTTCAGCCTGCCGACGATCTTGAGCGGCTCGAAGCGGTAGTCGAGCTTCTTGTCCTTCGGCATGACGCAGCGGACGATGCCGTTGATGTCCGGCGGCTGGCCGAAGCAGCACGACCACAGCGACTCGACCAGCAGGAACTCGTCGATGTCCTCGACCTCGTCGATCGGCAGCATGAAGCCCAGCATCAGCACCTTGCTGCCGTCGAGCCGCCGCACCTTCTCGGGCATGCCCTCGAGCCCCTTGGTGTATTGCCACCCGCCGAGCTCGCCGAACTGCAACACCCGATCGACACCCGCGATCTTGCCGGCCGCGATCATCGCCTGGAGCTTCTTCTCGGCGGCGAGCATCGCCTCGGCGCTGCGCATCGCGGCGAGGTCGGCGGGATCGGTGCCCTTCGGCAGTTGCTGCCCGGTCGCCGGCGGCGATTGCCCGTCGCCCTGCCCGGCATCCCCCGCATCGGCAGGGCGGCGGCGATTCGCCTTGGAACCCTCGGCCGGTTCCTTCGGGACGGGCTCCTGCGGGACGGGCTCCTGAGCATCGACTCCTCTCACCGGCACCGCACAGGCAACCGACGCCGAGCCGGTCGCCGCCGCGGTCGCCTCGCCAACCGCGACAGCGCCGTCCTTGCGGCCAGCGAGCACCGCGACGGCGATCGTCGCCGACAGCCCGAGCAGGAGCAGCGCCGCCGCCCACAGCCTGCCGACCTGTCGCCCGGCACCCGCATTCGCCCCCTCCATCCCGCGCCGCGCACGCCGCAGGATCGCGTCGAGGCGATCCGGTGCCTGCTCCCGCCCGCCGACCTCGGCGAGGATCAGGCTCATCTGGCGATCGGCCACGGTCCCGTTCGGGTTCTCGTCCATCACACCTGCTCCTTGCGTTCCATCCGATTCACACACTCGCGGAGCGCATCGCGCGCCCGCCCCAACAACGACTTCAAGCCGTGCGGCCCGATGCCGAGGCGCGCCGCGACCTCGTCGCGTGGGACGCCTTCGAGATGGTGCCACTCGACCGCCTGGCGAACGCGGCCCCGCAGCCGCTGCACGCACTGCCGCAGCACCTCGACGCGCCCGTCCTCGAACGCGAGCGGCTCGGCCGCGGCGAACTGCTCGACGGCATCGAACCACTGCGAGGTCAGCGGTCGGCGGTGATCGCGGCGCCGCACGCCGATCAGCAGATTGCGCGCCACGCCGCGCAGGAACGCCGCGGGAGCAGCAGGCTCCTCGCCACCACGAAGCATGCGCGCGACGCGCAGGAACGTCTCCTGCATCAGGTCATCGGCCTCGTGCGCATCGGCGCCGAGCAGCCGCAGGTAGCGCCAGATCATGCCTTGGTGGCGAACGACCAGGGCCGCGAGGTCGGTGGCCGGCTCGCTGCCGGTCGCGTCACCGGATCCCGCGGCCGTCGCGGCCGTGAAGCTGCGCGGCACCCGTGGGACCGCGACTGCATGCGGAGCAGTTGGCATCGTCGATCAAGTGCTACGGCCTGGCTCCAGGGGTGCACCGAATCGAGGTTTCTTTTCGGCCCACGAGCTGGGGGCCGGGCAATCAGTCGGCGTCGCCGCCTGCCGCCTTGCCGAGCCGACCGTCGATGCGGCCGTCGAGCGCATCGAGGGCAGCGGCCTTGGCCTGCAACTCCTCGACCGCGATCAACCCCTTCTCGACCACCAGGTCGGCGAGCGTTCGCAGCAGCAGCGCCGACTCCTCGACGTCGCGCTCGAGCGCCTCGACCTGTCCCTTCAGTTCATCGCGCTCCTTGCGCAGGCTCTGATTGCGGGCCACGCGTGCGCGCCGCGACGCCCGCTCCCGCTCGTCGATGCGATTGAATTCGCGGGCGGTCCAGAAATCGTGCAGCAGGTAGCGGGCCCAGGACATCGCGCCAGCATGCCCGATCGACGGCTGGACCACCACGCGGGAATCGCCGTCTGCCGCCGACGCGTCAGCGCGACCCCATCGGTGCGAGGCCGAGCCGACTCCGGATCTCGGCCAGCTTCGCCCGCGACCCGGCTCGCAGATGCCGCTGCCACAGCAGCGCGTTCTCGGCATGTTCCCGGGCCTCTTCGTCCCTGCCGTCCTGGACCGCAGCCTCTGCCGCCATCACCGAGAAGAAGCCGCGCAGCTCGGCGACACGGCCGTTGGCGTCGTCCCACGACGGCGGGATCGCATCCAGGGTCTCGAAACCTGCATGCAGCGCGAGCCTGGCGGCGTCGGGTTCGCCGCAGCATCGGTGCGCCACCGCGAGCTGACCCTGCAGCTGCGCGAGCGTGAGCAACAGCTCGGTGTCATCGGCCGCCGATTGCAGGTACGTGGACAGCTGCCTCGCTCCGGCGACGAGTTCGCAGGCGGCCGCCCGAGGGTCGGCCCGCTTGAGGTGTGAGAGCGCCTTGGTGCGCCGCAGACGAGCAACCGTCAACGCCAGACTCACCGGAGCGTCGGCGCGCGAGGCGACCGGCAAGGCGAGGGCCTGCGCGCAGACCTCGAGGGCCGCCTCGTCGTCGCCTGCCGCCACGAAGTTGAGGGCGTGGCCCTGCAGCGCATGGACCAGCATCAAGGCGAGCGCCCAATCGTCGCTGCGGGTCGCGACAACCCCGTCGAGCACTTCTACCGCCGCGGCGTACTCCTCCACGGCGGCGGCGTCCCCCCGCAGATGGCTGCAGGCGTCGGCCCGCAACACCATCACCAGCCCGAGCGTGCTCCGCAGCCACATGTCCTCGGGCGACTGCTCGCACGCCCCGCGGTATGCGGCGATGGCCTCGTCGCACTCCTGCTGGCACGGGATCCACTCCTTCATGCGGGCATGCGACGCGGCCAGCCGGAACCGCGCGGTGGCGCGCACCACCACGTGTTCATGCGAAAGCGACTGGGCATCGACCTCGTCGACCAGCGCCAGCGCCTCGAGGACCAGGTCACGGCCGCCTCCGGGTCGGCGCCAACGCTCGATCAAGGCAGCTCGGGTCAACAACACCCTCGCCATGGCCCGCCGCAGCGCGCCATCGCGAGGATCCTCTCGGGAACGCCGCTCCAGGTTGCCCGCGACATCACTGAGCAGATCCTCGATCGGGCCCGGATCACCTGCCGACAGCAGTCGGGTGGAAGGGGTGTCGAAGCACCTGGTCAACGTGATCAAAGTCGGCCCGCCGTCCGGATCCAGTTCGCACAGGGTCCGCCCCATCTCGACCAATCGCTCGAAGCAGACCCGGGCGTCGGCGTGGCGCCAGAGCGCCGACAGCGCCTGGCCGCGCAAGGCGAGCCCGCGGCACTGCAACCGCATGCGGTCCACGCGCTCCCGTCTGACCGCGGCGGCCGGCGCCGTATCGATGAGGCCGAGTGCAGCCTCCGCCTGCTCGAGCGCCTCGTGCATGGTGCCACCGGCCAACCTCACCATCGCATCGGCGATGTCGAGATGAACCTCGCAGGCGAGGTGTCGGGCGGCACGGCCGCCGGCGCCCGTGAGCACCGCAAGCGCCTCACGCCACAGGGCCACCGCCTGTTCGAGTTCGCCACATTGCGAACGGAGGTTCCCGGCCTGCCGCAGCACCTGAGCGCGCAGACGCATGACCTCGACTTCACCGGGAGCACCCGGCCCACGGGGCGTCAACGATGGCCGCCGCAGCAGTTCGGCCGCGGCGTCGGTATGGCGCGTCGCGGCATCGATCGCGGTCTCGCCCGCGATGACCACCGGGAACCGATCCCTGCTCAGCAGCTCGGCCAGGAGCAGGTGCGCCCGCAGTCGGTCCCACATCACGCTCGGGTCGACGGGCGTCGTCGAACCATCGAGCGATTCGAGATAGGCGAGGATGCCCCTGACGACGCGCTCGTGCTCGGCGGTCGAACCGGGTTCGCGCGCGTCGTAGAGGAACTTGCGCGTCAGCGACTGCACCTGCCGCGCGCCCTCGGCCGAGGCGGCGCGTAACGATTGCTCCGTCGCCTGCAGTCCGCGCAGGTAGGTGACGCCCACGATCAGGACGGCGACGGCGACCGCGGCGGCGATGCTCGCGCC
>JAGQRA010000020.1 GCA_020425885.1 Planctomycetota bacterium
AATCCTCGATCGGTGCGGCGAACTCGGCCTCGGTGAGGGCCGCGCGCACCTCGTCCTCGCTGAGGAGGGCCCCATCGTCAAGGAGCGGATCGGCAAGCTCATCGAGGACCGGTTCGGCGACCGTGAAATCCGGGGCATCGCTTTGGGCGCCGATATAGGCCGGAAAGTACTTCAAGGCGACGGCGAGCACCCGTTCGACCTGGCTGGTGGTGAGTCGAGTCCCGCGGGACGCCAGGTGTTTGTGCACGTCCTGTTCACCGACGACTTCGACCGGACCGACTTCGCCGAGGCGCCCCGTGTGCCCCGCCATGACCAGAAGCGGCCGCACTTCGCCGGGGGCGAGCCCCACGCTCGCAAAGGCCTCTTCGGCATCGTAGGCGATATCCGCGAGGCGAAGAACCTCGTCGGTGACATCGGCCTGATCGCGGAAGATCGCACCGGCTGCCACCGTGAAGTTGTTCCAGTGTTTGGAGTCGACGATCCACACGCCCGACGGTCCGACCACAATCAGATCAAGCTGCGCATTCTTCGATCCCGGCCACTTGCGGTCCGCAAGAAGGTGGTAGCCGTGCGCGGTCAGGGGCGACAGTCGGGTGGCCAGTCGCCGCTCCGCTATGGCCGCGGCGGCGAAGCGTCCGGATGCAGCGGCAGCCCTCTCCGCCTCGATGCGGTAGCTCTTCGCGAGCGCACTCATGCGCTGCGATTGTTGCGCAGCTGAAGTCCCGGCCGACATCCTCACCCCCGATTGGATGCCCCTATTCTGTCAGTGAAACTCAGTTTTGTGGCCGGTTGAGCCTCGGTTTGGGGGTGAGCGCCGCCGCGGTACTTCCTGCAGCACAATCGACGAGAAATGTATACATTCTGTGGACTTGAACGCGCATAACCCGTAGAATCGGTGGTTGGCACCCGAGTTCTGTATACAGAAAGGAGCAGCGATGCGCGCAAGCGACACGGCATACGCTGCTCTCCGCGACGATATCCTGCACGGTGAGTTTCCGCCCGGCGCCGCTTTCGCCGAGGTGGAGCAGGCGCAGCGCCTGAACCTGTCCCGCACCCCCATCCGCGAAGCGTTCGCCCGGCTCGCCGCCGAAGGTTTGCTTGTAGCCCTCTCCGGCCGCGGCTACGTGGTGAGCGAGCTGTCGCGGCAGACCATCGTCGAACTGTTCGAGCTTCGCCAGGTGCTCGAGATGCAGATCGCTTCCCTCGTCGCATCCCGGCGGGATCCGGCCGTCTTCGGTGCGCTGCGCGACGAGTTCTCCGCCGCACTCGAATCGTTGCAGCACCCGAACGGCCACGACGCCTACTACGAACTGGTCGCCCGCCTCGACGCCGCCATGGATGATGCGGTGCAGAGCCGATTCCTGCTCGCCGCGATCCGCCAGCTTCGCCCGCACCTGGCACGTGCCCGGCGCCTTGCCAAAGATAACCCGGAGCGACTGCTTGCCTCCGCGCGCGAACACCTCATGATCGTCGACGGCATCGTCGATGGCGACCCGGAGCTCGCCGCGCACGCCACGAGCATCCACCTGAAGCGCAGCCTCAAACACATTCTTGCCGCGGTCGACCAGGCCGCACCAACCGCAGCCGCCGATTCAGCGAACCTCGCACGATAGGAAAAGAGTGACACATGGAAAACCACGAAGTACGCGTACACAAGAGCGAAGAGAACCTCGCCCGCAAGGACCAGCTCGCCTGGAAGATCGCGGAGGTCGCAACCGACCCGGTGGAAGTCACCGACGAGGTCACCGACATGGTCATCAACCGCATCATCGACAACGCCGCCGTCGCCACCGCGTCGCTTCTGCGCGCCCCCGTCGTCTCGGCGCGCAGCCAGGCGAACGCGCATCCGGTGTCAGTTGGCGGCTCCGGTGCGACAGTTTTCGGCAAGACCCTCGACCGCCGGTTCAGCCCGGAGTGGGCTGCCTGGGCGAACGGTGTCGCCGTGCGCGAACTCGACTACCACGACACGTTCCTCGCGGCCGACTACTCCCACCCCGGCGACAACATCCCCCCGATCCTGGCCGTCGCCCAGCACGCCGGGCGCGACGGGCGCGACCTCGTCCGCGGCATCGCCACCGGGTATGAAATCCAGATCGACCTCGTGAAAGCGATCTGCCTGCACGAGCACAAGATCGACCATGTCGCCCACCTCGGCCCCTCCGCCGCAGCCGGCATCGGCACCCTGCTCGGCCTCGACAACGAGACGATCTTCCAGGCCGTCGGCCAGGCACTGCACACCACGACCGCCACGCGCCAGTCCCGCAAGGGGGAGATTTCCAGCTGGAAAGCCCACGCCCCGGCGTTCGCCGGCAAAATGGCCGTCGAAGCCGTCGACCGCGCCATGCGCGGCGAGACCAGCCCCACCCCGATTTACGAGGGCGAAGACGGCGTGATCGCCTGGATGCTCGACGGCCCGAATGCCAAATACTCGGTGCCGCTGCCTGCCCGCGGCGAAGCGAAGCTCGCGATCCTCG
>JAGQRA010000173.1 GCA_020425885.1 Planctomycetota bacterium
CGCCGTGCTCTCCACGCCCGACCGACGCGCCGGGGCACGGTCCGCTTCCTTCGTCCCCGATGCCACTCTCCGTCGAACAGCACGCGCGTGACGTCGCGCGCACCTTGGTCGCCCGGCCGTTCACCGCGCCTGCGATCGAGGCGGTACTGGTCGTGGAGTGCGGTCGCCCCGACCCGCGGTTGGCGCGGCTCGCGAAGGCGTTGGCGCTCCGCTTCGGTGGCCTGCGCCGACCTCGCGCCCGCGAGGTCGCCGACTACCTCGTGCGCCGGCGGCGCTACGCCGAGACGGCGGCAGCGTGCGAGATGCAGCTGCAGGATCTGCCGCGGCGGAGCATGTTGCCGCTGCCGGGAGCGCCCGCGACCTGGAAGGTGCCGGCGATCGTCACCACCACCGAGCTCGCCGCCTTCCTGCGCGTCGGTGCCGAGGAACTCGCGGCCTGGTGCCGACGCTGGCGCCGTTCACCAGGGCGACCCGATCCACGGCACGAACACTACCATTGTCGCTGGCTGCCGCGACACGGAGCGCCGCCGCGTCTGCTCGAGGTGCCGAAGACCGCGCTGAAGCGCGTGCAGCGTCGGATCCTCACCGGCATCCTGCAGGCCATTCCGCCGCACCCGGTGGCGCACGGTTTCGTGCGTGGGCGCGGCGTCGCGACCTTCACCGCCCAGCACACCGACAGGGACTGTGTGTTGCAGCTCGACATCGAGGACTTCTTCGGCTCGATACAGGAACGGCGAGTCCGCGCGGTGTTCGTCGCCGCCGGCTATCCGGTCGATGTGGCCGCCGCCCTGGCCAGGCTCTGCACCACTCACACCCCGCCGCGCGTGCTCGCCGAGCTGGTGTCGAACGATCGCGCCCGACGGCTGGCGACGAGGCTGGCGATGACGCATCTGCCGCAGGGAGCCCCGACCTCGCCGGCGCTGGCCAACCTGATCGCGTTCCGCTGCGACCTTCGCCTCGCCGGCCTGGCGCGCCGGTTCGGCGGCGGCTACACGCGCTACGCCGATGATCTGCTGTTCAGCGGTGGGCCCGAGTTCGCCGCCGACGCCCGGCGGTGCGCCACCCATGCCGCGGCCATCCTCGAGACCGAGGGCTTCGCGGTCGCGCATCGCAAGACGCGGGTCATGCGGCGCGGGGTCGCGCAGCGCGCCGGCGGTCTGGTGCTGAACCGACACGGGGCGGTGCCGCGGGCTTCGCGTGAGCGGCTCGAGGCGATCCTGACCAACTGCGTCCGTCACGGCCCGGCGAGCCAGAATCGTGCCGGCGTCGTCGACTTCGCCGCGCACCTGCAGGGTCGGGTCGCGCACGTGGCGCATCATCATCCGCCGCATGGCGTGCGGCTCTTGCGATTGCTGGCGCAGATCGATTGGTGCCGATGATCGGCCGCGCGCCGCTCAGCGCGCGATGTCCGCGAGCTGGTCGGCCAGGTCGTCGCGCCCCTGTGCGGCCAACGCCTTGCGGATGAGGCCTGCGATCTCGCGGGGTCTGCGCTTCAGGCCGTCACGATCACCGAGCGATCCCGGGCGCAGCTCGAGCGCGCGCCGCAGATCGGCGACCGCGGCGCTGTCGTCGCCGCTGCCGTGGAGCTCGAGGGCGCGGCCGGCGAGCGCGAGCACGGCGAAGTGATTGGCCGAATCGGCGTAGTCCGGGTTGGCCTCGGCGCTGCGACCGAAGCGTTCGATCGAGTCGGTGTAGGCCGCGATCGCGTTCTGTTGCCGAGCATCGCGAACGTGCTGTTCGGCGGCGACGATGGCGGCGTA
>JAGQRA010000174.1 GCA_020425885.1 Planctomycetota bacterium
CCCTTGCTCAGCGTCGGCTGCAGCTCCAGCCGCCCGCTGCCGGCCAACACCTCGAACGGACCGAACGCGTGCGCCGGATAGTCGGGGTGTCGCAGCAGCAGGCGGTGGCTGCCGGCCGGCACCGAGCGCAGCTCGAAGCGACCGTCGGCGGCGCTGAATGCGCGCTTCGGGTCGCCGCCCGAGGCCGTGCCGCGGATCAGGCCGCTGCTGAGCTGCCGGGGGTCTCCGATCGCGATCTCGACCCCGGCCAGCGGCGCGCCGCTGCCGGCATCGCTGACGATCCCCGCGACCGTCGTGCCGGCGAACAGCTCGATTCCGTGCTGGTCGCGTGGCGGATCGATCGCCGGTCGGGCGGTGAAGCGCTGCGGCGCGTAGCCCGCGGCGCGGATCTCGAGTTCGACCGCCGTGCCGGCCTCGAAGCGGGGGTAGTCGACGCGCCAGTAACCGTCGCAATCGGCGAATTGCCGCGGCTCGATGCGATGCGCGAGCGTCGAGCCCTCCGGCGCCAGGACGGTGAACGCGCCGAGCGGCTTCCTGGTCTGGCCGTCGATGGCGCGACCCGTGACGCACGGCGCCGTCGTCATGCGCAGCACGAGATCCTCGGGGCTGCCGCTGATGTCCTCGATCGCCGCCGGCGTGTAGTCGTGGTGCCAGGCTCGCACGCGGCACGGTTCGGGCGGCACATCGCCGATCCTGAACCGGCCGTCGGCATCGCTGTCGATGCCGTTGCCGATCTGCCGACGGCCGATGCCGTTGTCATCCGGGACCTCGCAGTAGACCGTCGCGCCGGCGATCGGCTCACCGCGACCGTCGACGACGCGGCCGCTGAGCGTTCGACCCGGGATCAGGGTGACCAGCAGCTCACCGCGTATCGTTGCCGGATCGATCGGCACCTTCGCCGTCACCAGGCCGCGGCGTTCGACGAACAGCACGACCTTGTTGGCCGACAGCTGGTCGAGACGGCAGCTGCCGTCGAGCCCGGTGATGCCAGCGCGCCGCAGCCCCGGCCGGTCGGTGCGGAGCGAGACCCCGGCCCCCGGGACCGGTGTACCGTCGGCGGTGACGGCGCGCACGGTGACCACCAGGCTGCGCGGCATGACGATGTCGAGCGGCTCCTCGCGGCCCCGGTCGAAGCGCGCCTCGGTGCGCTGGTAGCCCGGCTTGCTGACGACGATCAGGTGGTTCTCGCCATGGCGCGCGCCCCACAGCACGAACTCGCCGCGCGCATCGGTCTCGGTGGCGAACGAGTTCGCCGCGCGCACCGTGACCGCGGCCAGCGGTGCGCCGGATTCGTCGGCGACCCGGCCGCGGATGGCCGGTCCCGGCACCAGCTCGACATCGAACTCCTGGCGCATCACACCGTCGGCGATGTAGCTGCGTTCGTAGAAGCGCTGATAGCCGGCGGCGAACACCAGCAACGGGTAGGGCGGGCCGAACACCGGCAGCTCGTAGCGACCGTCGATGCCGCTGTGCGTCGTGGCCGCGGGGAAGCGGTTGATCGACAGCTCGGCGTTGGCGATCGGCTCGCCGTTGGCGTTGCGCACCTGGCCGAACAATACGCGGTCGAAGACCAGCAGCGAGACCTCGAGTTCGACCTCGCGCTGGCCGGGCTCGACGAGCACCGGCGTGCAGCGGGCGTTGACCATGGCAATCGTCGGCAGCGCGCGCACGGTGACGAAGTCGGTCGGTGCCGGACCGCGCCATTCGAAGCGGCCGGCGGCATCGCTGCGGATCGTCTGCTCGGCGATCGGCGCGCCCTCGACCTCGGTCCCTTGGAACCACTGCAGCCGCA
>JAGQRA010000175.1 GCA_020425885.1 Planctomycetota bacterium
CACCCGCGTCGCCGAGATCGTCGCGGCGTCGGGCGCCACCTACCTCCAGCTCCGCGACCGCGACCTCGACCTGACCCGGGCGCTGCAGGTCGACAAGACGCCGACGATCGTCGTCATCGGGCCAGGCGGTTCTGTCGGCTACCGGTCGCAACAGCTCCCGTCGGATTGGCGATGAAGCAGGCCCCGACCATCGTCTGCCTGTCTTGCCTGGCGTTGGCGGCTTCGCAGCTCGTCGCCCAACAGGCCGACGCTCCGATCGTTCGCCGCCGCGAGACGGGGGTCATGGGTACCGACCTAGTCATCGAGGTCGAAGGCGCCGATGCCGGCGTTCTGGATGGCGTCATCGACGCGGCGATCGCCGAGCTGCAACGGGTCGAGGATCTGATGACCTCCTGGCGCGCGTCGCCGCTCACCGAGCTCAACGCCGCCGCCGGCAAGGGACCGCACGAGACCCCGCGCGAACTCGCGGCGATCGTCGGTCGGGCCCGCGAGGTCTCGGTCCTCACCGGCGGCGCCTTCGATTGCACCTTCGCGTCGGTAGGCTCGCTCTGGGACTTCAAGCGTCGGCCGCCGGTCGTGCCGGAGCGGGCCGCGGTGCTCGCGGCGCTGGCCAACGTCGGCAGCACCCGGATCACGATCGATCCCGAGCACGACCGCGTGACCCTGCCGGCCGGCGTGCAGATCGGGCTCGGCGGCATCGCCAAGGGCTACGGCGTCGACCGCGCCATGGCGGTGCTGCGCGCGAACGGCATCCGACGCGGCCTCGTCAATGCGGGCGGCGACATGAAGGTGCTGTCGCCCGATCGCCCCTACGAGGTCGCGATCAAGCACCCGCGCGACCGCGACCGGGCGATCGCCGTGGTGCGCGCGGCGAACACCTGCGTGGTGACCTCGGGCGACTACGAGCGATTCTTCGAGTACGAGGGCAAGCGCTACCACCACATCCTCGACCCGCGGACCGGCTACCCGAGCACCGGCTGCATGAGCGCGACCGTCACCGGTCCGAGCGCCGAGCTGTGCGATGCGCTGGCCACGGCGTGTTGTGTTCTCGGGCCGACCGCGGGCCTCGAGCTGATCGCCAAGGTCCGCCGCTACGAGGCGATCCTGGTCGGCATGGACGGTGAGGTGCACGCCAGCAAGGCGCTGCGGCCGGCACTGTGCGAACATTGACTCGGCACCGAATCGAACCCGAGCCGCCAACCGCCCGAACCCGCCGCCATTGTCCGAAGGCACCGAAGACCGTCCCCCGGTGACCCCGCGTCGGGTCCTGTCGCTGTGGTGGCCGCTGGCCGGCAGCTGGCTCCTGATGGGCGCCGAGATGCCGATGCTGGCGATCGCGATGACGCGCATGCCCGGCGGTGAGGTCCATCTCGCGGCGCTGGGGGCGCTGGTCTATCCGCTGTCGATCTTGATCGAGGCGCCGATCATCATGCTGCTGGCGGCCTCGACCGCGTTGGTCAGGGATCTCGTCTCGCACGCGCGGCTGCGCCGGTTCACGCATCTGTCCGGGCTCTTGCTGACGGTGGTGCACGCGGTGGTCGCGTTCACGCCGTTGTTCGATCGCATCGCGCTCGATCTGATCGGCGTGCCCGAGGCCATCGTCGAGCCCGGCCGCGTCGGCATGCAGATCCTGCTGCCATGGACCTGGGCGATCGCCTACCGGCGCTTCCAGCAGGGCGCGTTGATCGGCTGCGAGCGCTCGGACCTGGTCGCGGTCGGCACCGTGTTCCGGCTGCTGGCGAACGTGCTCGTGCTGGCGGTCGGGCTCGCGATCGGGACCTGGCCCGGCATCGTCGTCGGTACCGCCGGCGTCGCCAGCGGCGTCGTCGCCGAGGCGCTGTGGGCGGGCTGGTGCTTCCGTGTCGTGGCCCGACCGCGGCTTCTGCGGCGCCAGGCGGCGCCGGTGATGTCGTGGCGCGCGTTTGCGGCCTTCTACGTGCCGCTGGCCTGCACGCCGCTGATCACGATCGTGATCCAGCCGATCGGTTCGTGGGCGATGAGCAAGATGGCCGAACCGCTGCTGTCGCTGGCGGCGTGGCCGGCGGTCTACGGCCTCTTGTTCCTGACCCGCAGCGCCGGCTTCGCGTTCAACGAGGTCGTCGTCACGCTGGCCGGCGAGCCCGGCGGTTTCGCCGCCTTGCGCCGCTGCGGCTGGTGGATCGCCGCTGTGACGACCTCGGTGTTGCTGCTGCTGGCGCTGACGCCGATCGGCGCGGTCTGGTTCGGCACCGTGACCGGGATGTCGCCGGAGCTCTCGGCGCTCGCCGGCTCGGCCCTGCTGGTCGGGGTCCTGATGCCCGGCTATGCCGTGGCGCAGAACTACCACCAGGGCGTGCTCGTGCAACAGCGTCGCACGCGGCCGATCACCGAGGCCGTCGTGCTCTACCTGGTGGTGAGCTGCCTCTGCCTCGTGCTCGGCGTCGAGGTGCTGGTGGACGTGCCAGGCATCTTCACCGCGCTCGGTTCGTTCACGATCGCCGGTCTGCTGCAGACCGCCTGGGTCGCCTGGCGCCGGCGCATGTAGTGCCGTGCGCGGCTACGCCCGTCCGAGGATGGCCAGGAATCGATCGCGCCAGTGGTAGCCGTCGAGCAGGGTCGGGTCGTCGTCGCCGAGCAGCCGTCGCGCCAGGTAGAGCGCCTCGACCGAGGCCAGGCCGCCGGTCGGATCGTCGAACACCTTGCTCTCGCGCGGGTAGGCCGTCACGATCGTGCCGGGGATCGAGCGCCGCTGCGGTGCGCCGTCGACGCAGGCCACGAGCTGCGGCAACCAACGCCAGGTCGAGTCGAGCAGCAGCAACGGCCGCGCGGCGTCGGCCGGCGACAGCGGCGGGGCGTCGACGGCGAGCAGCGTGAAGCCGGCGGCGTCGAAGCGGAACCCCGGTCGCGCGCGGAGGAAGGTCATCTCCGGTCGATCATGCAGGAAGCGCAGCGAGCACTTGCTGATCCGTTCCTTGTGATGGCGGATCACCGTGGTCGCGATCGCCGTCACGGCTTCGCCCCGGCGCGCAGCTGGCGCAGCACCGCGGCCTCGGCGGCGTCGACGGTGATGCCGAGCACGCACTGTGGGGTGACGCAATCGCGCCGCTTGCAGGGTCGGCACGGCACGTCGTGGAACAGGATCTCGTGGCTGACGTCGCCATGGCCGCGCGGGCCGTAGCGGTTCGGGTCCTTGGGGCCGAACAGCGCCACGCAGCGGGCGCCGACCGCGGCGGCCAGGTGCAGCGGACCGGTGTCGGCGGCGACGACCACGGCACAACGGGCGAGCACGCCGGCGAGGCGGCGCAGGCCGAGTTCGCCGCCGTCGATCGCGAGCGTCGTCGGCACCGCCGCGAGCACCGGCGCGGCGAGATCGCGTTCACCCGGTCCGAAGGCCACCGCCAGCGGAACGCCGCGGGCGTGCAGTCGGCGCCCGAGTTCGGCGAAGCGGTCGGCTGGCCAGCGTTTGAAGGCGGCGAAGGCCGAGGTGCCGGGGAACAGCAGGACCGGCGCGGCGACCATGGCTGCGGCCAGATCGGCGTCGGCTGCGATGGCGGCAAACGCCGGCGCGGCGGGCTGCCCCGACAGCCCCAACGACTGCAACATCAGGTGGCCGATGTCGGCGCGGTGCGGCAGCGGCAGCGGCATTGCCACCGGACGATGGTAGGCGAGTTGCGCGCCTTCCCGCGCGGCGGGGGCACCGGGCCCGAGCTTGAGGCGGCCGCGCGCGAAGCGGACGTGCATCGCGCTCTTCTGGATGCCGTGCAGGTCGAGCACGCAGTCGTACGCATGCCGGCGCAGCCGCAGCAACCCACGCGGGATGCGCAATCGATGGCGGCGGGGATACACCAGCACCTCGGCGATCTGCGGGTGATCCTCGAGCAGGGGCGCGAACCGATCCTCGACGAGGAAGTCGATCGTCACGTCGGGGCGTTCGCGGTGCAGCGCCGCCACCGTCTCCAACGCGAACAGCACGTCGCCGAGCGCCGACAGCCGGATGATCAGCACGCGCGCGCCGTGCGGCAGCGCTTCGGTGGCAGCGGGCGTCGCGGGATCTGTCTCTGTCATGGCGCCGATCCGAGCATTGGCCATCGCAGCCGGGCAGTCCAGTTCTATCATCGGGTCGTGGTTGCCCCCGAGGGATTCGTCGAGCTGCGCCGCGGGTCGGGTTTCGGCTGGGTCACGGCCGAACTGGCCGAGGTCGGCACCGAGCCGTTCTGGGGCGAGCTGCTGCCGCTCGAAGGTGTGAAGGGCCGCGGCGGGGTCGGCGTGTTGACCGTGGCGGGTCGCGAACTCGTCGTCCGGCCGTGCCGTCGCGGCGGCGCGCTCGGGCGCCTGCTCGAGGATCGCTACGTCAGTTCGCGGCGCGTGCGCCACGAGATCGAGACCCTGATCGGGCTGCGTGCCGAGGGGGTCCCCGCCGTGCTGCCGATCGCGGCCGTGGCCCGACGCCACGGCGTCTACTGGCGCATGCGGTTGTGCACCGAGCGCGTCGTCGACGCCGCGCCGCTGCCGGCGTTCATGGCCGCTCACCCCGAACTGCGACGCGTCACGGCCGAGGCCGTCGGCACGCTGCTGCGGCTCGCGTTCGCGGCCGGGCTGCGCCATCCCGACCTGCATCTCGACAACGTCATCTGCGCCTCGCGCGGCGACCTGGTCCGGGCGCTGCTCGTCGACCTCGACCGCGCCCGCCTGCAGAAACCGCTCGCCCAGGGCGACATCGATGCCATGCTGGTCCGCATGGCGCGCTACATCGTGCGGCACCAGCGCAAGCTGGCGGCCGTCCCGACGCGGTGTGAGTGCCTCCGATTGTTGCGGGCATTGGGCCTGTCCCGCGCGGCCAGGAAGGAGACGTTCCTGCGGCTCGACCAGAAGCTGCGTCGCGCGTTGGGCCGTCGCCGCTGGCTCGGACGCTGATCAACGCGGCTCGACGAGGGCGAAGCTCAACGACCAGACGGTGCAGGAGTCGTCGCGATTGATCAGCGGCAGGCCGAGGTCGCGCAGGCCGTCGTTGTTCGGATCGCCGAGGTCCATCAGCGAGTGGCCGAAACTGCGGGCGCGCGGGCTGGGAGCGAGGGTCTGCAGCGGCCTGCCGGCGATGGCGTCGTAGATGCGGACGTAGCCGCGACCGCTCGGTCCACCGCGGGCCGCCGATATCGCCAGCGCCGGCCGACCATCGTCGCGCCAGTAGGGCAGGGCGCAGATCGCGATGCCGAAGCCCTCGCCGCGTTGCTCGCCGCGCAGGAGGTGCAGCAGCTTGCCGGTCCGGCCGCTGATGACGGCGACCTCGCCACGATTCTCGTGGGGGTGGCTGATCCCCGGCGCCGTGATGGCGAAGTCACCGTGGTCGTCGCCATCGACGTCGCCGAGCGCGGCGGCGCGGAAGCCGAAGTTGGCGGTCGCGGAGCTGCCCGTGAACGTGAACAGCTCCTGCATCGTGCGCCCCGAGAAGACGGTCGCGGTGCCGGTCCCGAGGCCGCCGCCGTCGGTGACGAGGAAGTCCTTCGCGCCATCACCGTCGACATCGCCGAGGCCGGCGACGAGGCTGCCGGTGGCGCCGCCGTCCTGCTCGATCGCGAGCTGGTGCAGCACCTTGCCGTCGGCGCCGGAGCAGACGAAGGCGCGGCCGCGCTGACCGCTTTCCTTGGTCGGCATGCCGGCGGCGAAGTCGAGGACGCCGTCGCCGTCGACGTCGTCGATCATCGCCACGGACCAGCCGAAGCGGGCGCCCGGTCCATTGGCGACCCAGAGCAGCTCGCCGGTTCGCCCCGAACGCAGCTCGACCCGGCCGTCGCCGGCGTTCGGGCCGGAGGCCGTGTTCGGGCAGCCGATGAGCAGGTCGTTGCAGCGATCGCCGTCGGCGTCGCCGAACACGGCCAGGCCGTGGCCGTAGTTCGTGCGGTCGCCGTCATCGCGCAGGACCCGGGTCAGGCTGCCGTCGGCGAGGGAGCGCACCTCGATCCGTGCCTCGGCCGCGTCGCTGTCGAGCGATGAGCTGACGACGCAGAAGTCCTCCAAGGTGTCGCCATCGAGATCGCCGGCGCGAAGCAGGTTCTCGGCGTAGAACAAGTGTGGCGACTCGAGATGGAACGGAACCAGCGGTACCGGGACGACGACCCGTGACCGGTTGCCGAGGATGGTGTGCAGCGGCGCCGTCCAGCTGGTGATCTGGTCGGTCGGTGCGCCGAGCAGCAGCGGCAGGCCGAGGATCGGCATGATCGCGTCCCCGGGCAGCGACCGGAGCAGACCCGGGAACTGCAGCGCGCTGAACCAGACCGTGAGCAAGGCCACGCCGGGCGGCCTGGTATCGAGATCCCTTGCCATCGCGTAGGTCCGATCGAACGTAGCGACCGCGTTCATGGCAACGCGGATCGACTCGACGACCGCCGGCCGCAGCCAGGTCGACAGCTCCAGGGCGGGCCGGACCATCAACGGATGCGGCCGTGGTGTGCCGTCGTCGTGCAGGAGTCCGGACAGGCCGCCGATGCGGAGGATCTCGGCCAGCTGGTGCTTCGCCGCGCGCGGCATGCGGTCGTCCTGCCGGACCAGGGCGTGGCGCACATGGCGCAGGTAGCCGGGCAGGTTGTGTTGTTGCAGATCGAGCCAGGCGAGGTGTCTGCGTGTTTCCCACTGGTCGGGCCAGAGCTGCAGGAAGCTCGTCAGCATGCGACGGGCGTGGATGTGGTTGCCGGCGGCGAGATCGAGCATGGCGAGGCGCACCAGCGGCGACGAGTCGCTGGGGTCGCGCTTCACGAGTTCGCGGTAGATGCTCGCGGCGGCCTCGGCATCGCCCTTCGCGGCCAGCAGGTCGCCTTCGAGCAACCGTCGCCGCGACTGGGTGATCTGCTCTTCGCCGTGGCCGCGCGTCTTCTCGAGCCACTCGCTGCCGAGTTCGGTGTCACCCATCACCAGCGAGGCCTCAGCCATCGCCAACGCCAGGGCGGTGGCCTCCGGGAACGAGCGGGTCGCGTGGAACAGCCGCGGGTAGGCCCGCTCCGGGTAGCCGTCATTGGCCAATTGCAGAGCGCGGCAGGCGCCGAGCAGGGGATGGTCCGGCAACTCGGCTTCGAGGTCGTCCCAGGCGGCGTGGCTGGTCTCCGAATCGCCGACCAGGAACGCGAGCAGACCGGTGGCGAAGCGATCCTCCGGCGTCGCGTCGGGGGCGAGGACGATCGGTTGTCGCACTGCTCCCGGCGTCGCGTTCGACCGCGGCTTCACATCGGGTTCGTTCCGGGCCGAAGGCGTGGTCGCATCTTCCGTCCTGGTCAGCTCGCGCTCGAGCGCCGCTTCGACCGCCTTGCGTTCGCGGCGGGCGGCGCCGTTGGTCGGGTCGAATTCGAGCGCGAGGTCGTAGGTCGCCCGGGTGGCCTGCAGCGCGGCGATGTGGGCGCTCCTGGCCGTCCGACTGCGCAACGGCTGCTGACTGGTGCCGGTCAGGGTCTGCGCCCAGCTGGCATACAGCGCCTCGGGCGACAGCAGTTGCGAGCGCGCCTCTTGCAGCTTCTGGGCGGCCGTGAGACGCGAGTCGTGCAGCGCCTGGGCGTGCGCGACGAGCGGCCAGGTCGCGCCGGCGACGAGGATGGCGCCGGCGCCGGCGGCCATGACGATCCGGTTGTTGCGCCGTACGAACTTGACGAAGCGGCGGATCGGACCGGCGGGTCGGGCGCGGATCGGCTCGAGATTGAGCAGGCGGTCGAGGTCGTCGGCGAACTCGTCGGCGGTCGCGTAGCGGTGGCGGGACTCCGTCTCCATCGCCTTCTGCACGACGATCGCCAGGTCGCGCGAGACGTGTGGGGCTTCCTTGCGCAGGTCGGGCAGGTTGCCGCCCTCGATGCGTCGCAGCACCTCGTGGGTGCTGCTGCCGCTGAACGGCGGGCTCAGGGTCAGCAACTCGTAGAGGGTGACACCGAGGCTGTAGATGTCGGTGCGCGCGTCGACGTCGATGTCGCCGCCGCGCAGCCGTTCGGGCGCGGCATAGACCGGGGTGCCGGCGAAGGCGCCGGTCTGGCTCGCCTGCAGGTCGTCGACGCGGGCGAGGCCGAAGTCGGCCACCACCGGCGAGCCGTCGCGGCGCAGCAGGATGTTCGACGGCTTGACGTCGCGGTGGATCAGGCCGTGGCGGTGGACCTCGGCGAGCGCCCGCGCGACCAGCGAACAGGTGCGCACGAGCCACTCGACCGGGCTGTGGGTCCCGAGCCCGGCCGGCGGGATGCCGAG
>JAGQRA010000176.1 GCA_020425885.1 Planctomycetota bacterium
GACGGCGATCCTCTTGCTTGCGGAACGAGCCCATGCCCTACCTACGATAGGGCGTTGGGCCATCGGGTTTTCCTTCCTACGATTCTCTAGCCGCGGGGGGGCATCCCGTGGCGCAGACTCCTAGTTGTCGCCGCGCAGTTCGCTGACGAGCGCATGCTCGCCATAGACGCGGTCGATGACCTCGGTCATGCCGCCGGTGTGGACGCTGACCGTGCGGTTGATGCGGCCGTCGAACCAGTAGTTGCCCGGCAGGGACTCGATGTTGCCGTCGAACACGAGGCCGACGACCTCGTGGTTGCGGTTGAGGACCGGGCTGCCCGAGTTGCCGCCGATGATGTCACAATCGCAGACGAAGTTGTACGGGGTATCGAGGTCGAGCCGATGCTTGCAGTCGAGCCAGTGCTGCGGCAGATCGAACGGCGGCTCGTTGCCCATGCCCTGGTTGCGCTCGAACAGGCCGTTGAGCGTGGTCTTCGGCGCCACCAGGGTGGTGCCGGCCTCGTAGCCCTTGACGGTGCCGAACGTGAGGCGCAGCGTGAACCCGGCATCCGGGTACATCGAGGTGCCGTAGGCCTTGAACCGCGCCTCGTTGATGACCGCCTTCGCCGGCGGCGTGATCTCGTTGTCGAGCTTGCGGCGGTATTTCATGATGGCCGCCCGCGAGCCGTCGTTCTCGATGACTTCGCGATAGCCGGCGTAGCCCTCTTCGATCGCGTTGAACGCGGCAGCGACCTCCGGACCCGACCTGGCGATCAGGTCGTCGTCGCGGGCCTTCATCTTGGCCATCATCTCGTCGTCGCGCAGACCGGCGAGGTGGCCCTCGTAGGCCTTGAGCGAATTGGAGATGCCGAAGAAGCGGTCGCGCAGCTCGAACTTCTTCTCCTCGCTCTCGGCCATCTGCTCCTTCAGCGACTCGTACATGCCGCGCAGCTGGGCCACGATCTGCGGCACCCGCAGATCGCGATGGAACATCATCTCGGCGTGGGTCAGGGAGCGCTCGGTGCCGCCCGGATGGCCGGACACGAACACCAGCTCGTCGGTCGCGGCACCCGCGCTGTTCCACTTGAAGTAGAACTTGCTGCTGTCGATCGGCTTGCCGTCCTCGTAGACGCGGAAGAAGGCGCAATCGAGGCAGTAGCGCGGGTAGGTGAAGTTGTCGTAGTCGCCGCCGTAGAACGCGACCTGCTTCTCGGGCGCGAACACGACCCGGACGTCGTCATAGACGTGGTAGACGTAGATGCGGTACTGGCCGCCGTCGTAGAGCGGCACCAGATCCGCGACGAGGTGCTTCTCGGCGTCGCTGATCTCGGCGCACATCTTCTCGGCGACGTCACGCCACTCGTTGCCCGCGCCCGACTGGTCCTCGGCCTTGGCGGCGAGGATCGCGTCGGTGACGTCCCGGATCTCCACAAGCTGACGTAGCGTGAGCCCCGTGCCGTGCGGCTCGCTGCCGTAGAGGCGCGAGCTGAAGCCGTCCTCGACCCAGTCCTTCTCCGGCGTGCTGATCTCCTGCAGCGTCGTCAGCGCGACGTGATGGTTGGTCATGACCAGGCCGTTGGGTGATACGAACGAACCCGAACCGCCGGTGTCGAAACGCACCGAACCCAGTCGAACGTGATCGAGCCACTCCTGGGACGGCTCGAAGCCGTATTTCTCCTTGAGCTGCTTCAGCGGCAGGCCATCGAATGGCCACATGCCCTCGTCGGGGCGAGATGAAGAGGACGGGACGACCGCACCGACGGCAATGACGGCGGCGAGGACCTTGGCGAAGTAGAGGGGATTCATCTTGGGAACTGCCCGCAGCCGGAGTGTGCGGGCGGAGCATCGTAGCGACCTGATACGCCGGATTCGCCCCTGACGCTGGCCGGTGAATACCGAACCTGGAC
>JAGQRA010000177.1 GCA_020425885.1 Planctomycetota bacterium
CCGAACATGAACATGTCGCAGCTCGGGTCGCGCATGACGATGCGCGTGCGCGACGCGAACAATGGCCTGATCGCCTCGACGACGGCGGAGAACATCGATGGCATCAACATGCAGATCGACTTCGACTGGTCCGGAGTCGGAGCGACGCTCTACACCGTCCAGCTCTTCAACAACGGCATGATGGTCGCGCAGTTCTCCGGGCTGCCGCGAGCACGCCTGACCCAGGCCGCCGGCGACGTCGAAGAGTGCAATTGAAACAGTGATGGATCAATCAGCTACTGCCCGACCGACTGTGTGATCGTAGCTGTTGCCGGCGTGCCCGGTACCACACTGACCGATTGCGTTGAGATCATCGCCGAGAACCCGATCGCGATACCGTTCCAGCGGACGGTCGACTACCTGTTCAAGGACCTGCCCCCCGTCGTCTTCACTTCAGAGACCGTCGAGCAGCAGGCGACCTGCACGGTGGTCGGAGTCGGCTGCGCCACCGCCGGGACGCAACCGCTGAGCCTGAGCTGCAACTCTGTGCCGCTCGTCGGCACGTCGTTCGCCTTCACCCTGTCGGGCAACCAGGGCGTGGGGGGTATGTTGGCCGAGTTCGCCCCGCTCGGCGGCGGCATTCCGCTGCCGACGCCGCTGTTCGCACCTGGCTGCACCCAATACGTCAGCGGCGGTTTCGTGGTGCTCGGCCTGGCCGTGACTCCCAGCCAGCAGTTCGCGATCAACATCCCGGCGGGCACCGCGTTCGCCGGGTTGCCGATCGGGCTTCAGGGTGCGGCGGTCGCGGGCGGTCAGTTCACCGCCAGCAACGGACTCGACTCGAGGATCGGAACGCTCTGAGCCGCCTGTGGGGGCACGCAACAGCGCGCCCTTGCAGGCAGCATCGCCCTACGGCCTTGTGATGTCGGCGGTGTTGCTGCGGCCGTTGCTGTGGATGATGCGGACCTTGACGGCCGCCGCCGGCACGTCGGTGTAGGTCCAGGACGCCCTCGTGTTGCTGGACCATTCCGAGCTCATCGCATAGGTCGCGACGACCTTGCCCTTCTTGTCGAGGAACTCGATCCTGGTCAGCGTGACATTGGTCCCGGCCGCCTGGATCTGGGCGCTGACGTCGACGCTGCCGTTGTCCCCGGTGCGGCTGGCGCTGGTGATCGTGACCTGGGCGGCCAACAGGGTCGTGAGGAAGAGAGCGGTGAGGATGGAGATCGCGATTCTGGTCATGCTGGGTCTCGGTGAACGGTGGAGCCACATCGATGGTGGGGCTCAGTTCGTGTCGTGGGCACGGCTCACGGTTCTCGCTGAATGGGAGATCCTGAAGTGGCCCGGCGGTCACGGGCGACGAGACGCCGCTTGACGCTCGCGGGCTGTTCATGGAAGGATCCCGGCGATGGATCATTTGCTGCCGCGGGCCTTGTGCGAAGGTGACGAAGTCGCCGTGGTTGCGCCGGCCGGTGGCGTCCGCGACGAGGACGCACTGCAGCGCGGGCTCGCGCGCCTGCGCGGTTGGGGCCTGGTGCCGGTGCTGTTGCCGCATGCGCGCGGCGTTCTCGAATGGCCGGATGGCAGCCCGTTGGCCGCGACCGACGCCGAGCGACTGAGCGACCTCCAGGCGGCGATCGATGATCCGCGCTACCGCGCCGTCTTCTGCGCGCGCGGCGGCTACGGCACCTCGCGCCTGCTCGGCGAACTCGACCTGGCGCCGTTGCGACGCGATCCCAAGCCGATCGTCGGCTACAGCGACATCACCGTGCTGCTGCAGGCGGCGCGGATGGCGACCGGACTCATCGGCTTCCACGGGCCGATGGTGGCGACGACCGCTTCGATGGATGCCGGGGACGCCGGCTGGTCGCTGCAGCAACGGTTGCTCACCAGCCACTGCGAACCGGTCGCGTTGCCGGCGGCCGCGGGTGCGCGCGGGCTGTGTGCCGGCAGCGCCGAAGGACCGCTCGTCGGCGGCAATCTGAGCCTCGTGCAGTGCCTGATCGGCACGCCATGGCAACTCGATACCGCAGGCGCCTTGCTGTTCCTCGAGGACATCGGCGAGGCACCCTATCGCATAGACCGCTTGCTGACGCAGCTGCATCAGACCGGTGCGCTGGCCCGTGCCGCCGGGGTGATCCTCGGCGACTTCCACATCGACGGCACGCCGCTCGGCAGCGAGCAGCCGGCGATGACCGCCGTGCTCGAGGAACGGCTGCGCGGCCTGTCGGTCCCGGTCGCGTGCGGCTTCCCGTTCGGCCATCGGCCCGGCGCCTGGACGCTGCCGGTCGGCGTGCGCGCGCGGCTCGTCGTGCCCGCGGTGGGCGGACCGGCCACACTCGAACTGCTCGAATCGGCGGCGCGGGCATGAGCGGCGAGTGGCGGCTCGTGACGGTGCCCTTCACGTTGCAGCTGGCGCACCGCTTCACCCTGGCCAACAGTTCGCGCACCACGACGCCGACCTTGCTCGTCGAACTGCATCGCGACGGCATCATCGGCTACGGCGAGGCGGCGATGCCGCCCTACCTCGGCGAGGACCAGCAGACGGCGGCGGCGTTCCTGGCCCGCATCGACCTGCGGCGTTTTCGCGATCCGTTCCAGACCGCCGCCATCCTCGCCGAGGTCGATGCGATCGCGCCGGGCAACACCGCGGCCAAGGCGGCGTTCGACATCGCGTTGCACGATTGGCTCGGCAAGGCGATGGGGCAGCCGTGGTATCGCGTGCTCGGCCTCGACCCCGGCATGGCACCGCGGACGTCGTACACGATCGGCATCCATGCGCCGGAGATCGTGCGCGGCCTCGCCCGCGAGGCGTCGGCGCGGTTCTCGGCGTTGAAGATCAAGCTCGGCGGCGAGCACGATCGGGCGATGATCGCGGCGATCCGTGAAGTCTGCTCGACGCCGATCCGCGTCGACGTCAACCAGGGCTGGCACGACCGCGCCGAGGCCCTCGATCGGATCGGGTGGCTCGCGACGCAGGGCGTCGAGCTGGTCGAGCAGCCGTTGCCAGCCGATCGCGTCGACGACCTGGCGTGGCTGCGCGAACGCAGCCCGTTGCCGCTCGTCGCCGACGAGGGCGTGCAGCGCCTGGGCGACGTCAAGGCCGCGGTCTCGGTCTACGACGGCATCAACGTCAAGCTGATGAAGTGCAGCGGCCTGCGCGAGGGTCGGCTGATGATCGAGCTGGCGCGGGCGCTCGGTCTGAGGGTCATGCTCGGCTGCATGACCGAGAGTTCGTGCGCGATCTCGGCCGCGGCCCAGCTGGCGCCGCTGGTCGATTGGGCCGACCTCGACGGCGCGCTGCTGGTGAGCAACGATCCGTTCACGGGAGCCGACCTCGTCGATGGCCGGATCGTGCCGAGCGATCGCCCCGGGATCGGAGCATCGCCTCGCACCGCGGCGCCGCCGGGATAGCATCCTCGCCGCAATGGTCCTCCGTCCCCGCCAGCAACGTGGCACCTTCGCCGTGTCGCCCTCGACCTACGGCCAGAGCCGCCTCGGTGCCCCGCTGCAGGTGTGGCGCCCGAGCGGGCCGTGCGCCGTGTTGATCTTCGCCGGCATCCACGGCGACGAGGGTGAGACCACGGCGGTGTTGTCGTGGGCGCTGCGTCACCTCGCCGCGCCGTCGCCGCGCTGTGCGGTCGTGCTCGCGGCCAACCCCGACGGGCTCTGCCGCGGCACCCGCGCCAACGCGGCCGGCGTCGATCTCAACCGCAACTTCCCCGCGTCCAACTGGGGGCCGGAGCCGGTCGTGCATCGCGTGCTGTCGGACGAGCCGCGCGACATCGAGCTCGGCACCGGTGACGCGCCGGGCTCGGAGCCGGAGGTGCAGGCGCTGATCGGGTTGATCGAGGAGCTGCGGCCGAGCGAGGCGGTGATCGCCGTGCACGCGCCGCTGGCCTGCGTCGAGGATCCGGTCGGAAGCCCGCTCGGCAGCTGGCTCGCCGCGACCTCGGGATTGCCGCTCGTCGGCGACATCGGCTACGCGACGCCGGGCTCGTTCGGGTCGTGGGCAGACGAACACGGCTGGCACGAGATCACCTACGAGCTGCCGGTCGACAGCGCCGAGAACCATCTGCGCCGCCACGGTCCGATGTTCGCCGAGCTGCTCGCGCGCGAGGACGTGCCGTGGCGTTGAACGTCCTGTGGCTCGCGTTCTTCCTGATCGCGTTCCTGATCGGCCTCGGCAAGCTGTTGTTCCTCGGCGACACCGAGGTGTTCTCGGCGATGGTCGCCAGCACCTTCGACATGGCGAAGACCGGCTTCGAGATCTGCATCGGCCTCACCGGCGTGCTGACCCTGTGGCTCGGTTTCATGAAGGTGGGGGAACGCGGCGGCGCCGTCGACATCCTGGCGCGGCTGGTGCGGCCGTTCTTCCATCGCCTGTTCCCCGAGCTGCCGCGCCAGCATCCGGTGCACGGCGCGATGGTCATGAACTTCGCCGCCAACATGCTCGGACTCGACAACGCCGCGACGCCGCTCGGTCTCGAGGCGATGCGGCAGCTGCAGGAGCTCAATCCCGAGAAGGAACGGGCGAGCAACGCGCAGATCATGTTCCTGGTCTTGAACACGTCGGGGCTGACGCTGATCCCGATCAGCATCCTCGCCTACCGCGCGCAGATGGGGGCCGCCAACCCGACCGACGTGTTCCTGCCGATCCTGCTGACGACGTTCTTCGCCACGCTCGCGGGCCTGATCGCGGTCGCGATCGTGCAGCGCATCAATCTGTTCGACTGGGTCCTGCTGGCCTGGCTCGGCGGCCTGTCGGCGGCCGTGATCGGCCTGCTGGTGTTGATGCGCAACCTGCCGCAGGATCGCGTCCAGACCGCATCGACCGTGTTCGCCAACCTGCTGCTGTTCGGCGTCATCATCGCCTTCCTCGGCCTGGCGACGCTGCGGCGCGTCAACGTCTACGAGACGTTCATCGAGGGCGCCAAGGAGGGGTTCGGCGTCGCCATCAAGATCGTGCCCTATCTCGTCGCGATCCTGGTCGCGATCGGCGTGTTCCGCGCCTCGGGCGCGATGGACCTCGTGATCAAGGCGGTGCGCGGCATCGCCGTCTTGTCCGGCGGTCGCGCCGACTTCGTCGAAGCGCTGCCGACGGCGATCATGAAGCCGCTGTCGGGCAGCGGCGCGCGCGGCTTGATGGTCGACGCGATGCGGGTGCACGGCGCCGATTCGTTCGTCGGTCGGTTGGCCTGCACCTTCCAGGGCGCCACCGATACGACGTTCTACATCCTCGCCGTCTACTTCGGCTCGGTCGGCATCCGCCGGACCCGCCACGCCGTCGCCTGCGGTCTGATCGCCGATCTCGCGGCGGTCGTCGCCGGTGTGTTCATCGGCTACCTGTTCTTCGGCTGACGGGGCGCGAGATCGTCGCCGGCCCGGAGCGGAAGCCACGCGGTGACGGAATCCGGACGGTGATGTCGGTGTTCGGACCGCTGCTGGCCTGGCTGCGGCGTCGTCAGGGCGGCGACGACGACCTCGGTTCGGCGGCATGGAGATTGCCCGCCGGCGGAACCCACCGTGTTGGCCTAAGATCGGCCTCGATCCACTCGCAGGAAGCCATGCCCCACAGATCCATCGCCGTGTCAGCGTTGCTGGCCAGTCTCTTGCCCTCGCAGCAGTTCGCCGACGCCCGCGCCGTGCATCTGCCCGAACCGATCCGCGGGCCGTTGGCGCACCACGATTGGAGCGGCGACGGCCATGTCGATCTGGTCTACCTCGATCAGGCGAACGCGCTGCGGTTCGCGGTCAATGACACCACCGGGGCGTTCACCTCGATGCCGATCGCGCTGGCCGGCGCGGCGCCGGACCAGCCGCGCGTGATCGCGCTCGGCGACGTCGACAACGACGGCCTGGCCGAGGTCTACGAGGCGCTTGGCAACCAGCTCTACCGTTCGAGCTTCAACGCGGCCCTGCCGCCGCTCGTCGCGTCGGTCGACTTCGATTGCTTCGCGATCGAGATCGAAGACCTCGACGGCGACGGCTTCGGCGACGTGATCGCCTTCAGCCTCGGCGCCGTGAACGTCTTCTGGGGCGGGCCGAGCGGCATCGGCCCGGCGGCGCGCTTCGCCATGCAGGTGTGGCGCGGCTACGCCAACGGGGACTGCGACAGCGCTGGCGATGTCGATCTCGTCATACCCAATGGCCGCCCGGGCCTGCGCTCGCCCGAGAACGGCGGTTGC
>JAGQRA010000178.1 GCA_020425885.1 Planctomycetota bacterium
CCGAACAACGCCAGCGGCACGGTCAGCAGGATCACGAGCGGCTGCAGGAAGCTCTCGAACTGCGCCGCCAGCACGAGGTAGACCAACAGCAGCGCGATCAGGATGGTGAACAGCAGCTCGGCCGATGACTCGACCAACTCGCGGCTCTCGCCGGCGTAGGCGATCCCTGGCCGGTTGTCGAGCTGGTCGCGGACGACGCCGCGCAGGAACTCCAGCGCGTCGCCGTGGGCGTAGTCCTCGGCGAGGTTGGCGCTGATCGTGATCGAGCGCAGGCGGTCGTAGCGGTTGCGCGTCGCCGAGTCGGCGAACTCGCGGGTCTTGACGACGTTGGCCAGCGGCACCAGCTCACCCGTGGTCTGCGAGCGGACGTAGATCTGGTCGAGGTCGGCCGGCGATCGCTTGTCGGCGTCCTCGGCCTCGAGCACGACGTCGTACTCCTCGCCGCGTTCGACGTAGGTCGTCACCCGACGCGAGCCCATCAGGGTCTCGAGCGTGCGCCCGACCTCGACCGACGAGACGCCGAGATCGCCGGCCCGATCGCTGTCGACCACGACCTCGAGCTGCGGCTTGGTCTCCTCGTAGTCCGAGCTGACGGCGACCAGGCCCGGGTTGGCGCGCGCGGCCGCCATCACCACGTCGCGCCACCCGACCAGCTCCTCGTAGGTGGAGCCGGTGAGGATGAACTGCACCTGCTGGCCCCTGCTGCGCAGCAGCCCCGACTCGGCGATGGTGAACGTGCGATAGCCGGGGATCTCGGCGAACTGACGGTCGAGATCGGCCATCACCTGCTTGGTGGTGCGCTCGCGTTCGCCCCAGAGTTTCAGCAGCACGGTGCCGAATGCCGAGTTGACGCTGCCACCCGAATCGAACGAGCCCGGCACCCGGATCAGGACCCGCTGGCCCTCGCCGTTGTCGATCAGGTCGATCAGCCTCTTCTCGACCTCGGTCGCCGCCGCCACCGCGTGCGCGAACGAAGCGCCCTCGGGGCCGCGCATGCTGATGCGGAACGAACCGCGATCCTCCTGCGGCGCGTACTCCTCGGGCAGCCCCTGGTAGAGGCCGTAGATCGACAACCCGAGCCCGACGACGACCGCGATCGGCGCCAGCGGCTGCGACACCTGCCCCTCGATCAACCAGCGGTACAGCCGCTGCAGCGGCCTGAAGCCGGCATCGACGAGACGTTCGAGCAGGGACGGACGGCCGCCGCGCAGCAGCACCGAACACATCACCGGCGACAACGTCAGGGCGATCAGCGTCGACAGCACGACGGCGCTGGCCAACGCCAAGGCGAACTCGGAGAACAGGCGACCGGTGTTGCCCTTCAGGAAGGTCACCGGCACCAGCACCGCGACCAGCACGACGGTCGTCGCGACCACGGCGAAGCCGACCTGACGGGCGCCGGTGAAGGCGGCGCGCAACGGCGTCTCGCCTTCCCTGATACGCCGCGAGATGTTCTCGAGCACGACGATGGCATCGTCGACGACCAGGCCGATCGCGAGCACGAGGCCGAGCAGCGTCAGCAGGTTGATCGAGTAGCCGAGCAGATCGAGGACGAAGAACGTGCCGACCAGCGAAACCGGCACCGTCACCGCCGGCACCATGGTCGCGATGCCGCTGCCGAGGAACAGGAAGATGACGAGCACGACGACGCCGGCGGTGATCAGCAACGTCTGCCACACCTCGTGGATCGCGGCATCGATGTAGACCGACGAGTCACGGCTCGGATAGAGCTGCATGTCGTCGGGCAAGGTCGCGTTGACCGCCTTCATGCGCTCCTTGACGCCGGTGGTGACGGCCAGCACGTTGGCCTTGGCCTGGGCGATGATGCCGATGCCGACCATGTCCTCGCCGTTGCGGCGGAACATCGTGCGGTCGTCGCTCGGTCCGACCTCGACCCGGGCGACGTCCTGCAGCCGCAGCAGGTGGCCCTCGCGGCCGCGGCCGACGACGATGCGACCGAACTCGGCGGCGGTGCGGTAGCGACGCTGGACCCGCACCGTGAACTCGCGACTGGTCGATTCGATGCGCCCGGCCGGCAGCTCGACGTTCTCGCGACGCAGGGCCTGCTCGACGTCGGTCGCGGTGATGCCGGTGGCGGCCAGCTCGTCGCGATGCAGCCAGACCCGCATCGCGGTGCGGCTGCCGCCGCCGTAGCGGACGTCGGCGACCCCCGGCACGCTGGCGAACTGGTCGACGAGGTAGCGTTCGGCGTAATCGGTCAGCTCGAGCGCGTCGCGCACCGGCGAGGCCAGGTTCATCCAGAACACGGTGTCCGAACCGGACTGGACCTTGGCGACCCGGGGCGGGTCGACCTCGTCGGGCAGCTGCTGCAGCACGCGCGAGACCCGGTCGCGGACGTCGTTGGCGGCGGCATCGAGGTCGCGATCGAGCTGGAACTCGATGTCGATCGACGACCGGCCGTCGCTGGTGTTCGACGAGATCGTGCGGATGCCGTCGATGCCGCTGCAGCCGTTCTCGAGCACCTGCGTCACCCGGGTCTCGACGACGGCGGCGGCGGCACCCGGATAGCTCGTGCTGATGCTGACCGACGGGGCGTCGATGTCCGGCAGCTCGCGCACGCCGAGCCGCGACAGACCGACGATGCCGAGCGTGACGATGACGAAGCTGAAGACGGTGGCCAGGACCGGCCGGCGGACCGAGAGATCGGAGAGCAGCACGGTCAGTTCCCCGCGTCGCGGACCGAGACGACCTTGACCGCGGCGCCATCGCGCATGCGGGCCAGGCCCTGCACCACCACCTTGTCGGTCGCCTGCAGGCCGCCGAGCACCTCGACCCGACCGTCGCGGCGCCGACCGATCTCGACATCGGTCTCGCGCGCGATGGCATCGTCGCCGACGACGTAGACGTAGTGCCGGTCACCCTTCTGCATCAGCGCGTCCTCGGGGACCTGCAGCGACGCCGATTCGCCGCGGTCGACGACGACCTTCATCAGCATGCCGGGCCGCAGCAGTCGCCTGGGATTGGGCACGGCGGCGCGCACGGTGGCGGAGCGGGTCCGCGGATCGTTGGGAGTTGGAAGTTGGAGGTTGGCAACGTTCAACGCCCAACGGGCTCAACGGGTCATGGGTTCCAGGAAGTTCTCGGCCAGCATGCAGCGCACGCTTCCGCCGCCCACGGCCTCGATGGTGGGCACGGGGACGGGGACCAGTTGCCCATGTTGCTGCAAGCGTTGGCGCTGCTCGGGACGCAGGCTCAGGTAGGCGGCATCACTGAGGAAAAGGAAGCGGTCGTCCTTGCCCAAGGCCTTCACTTCCAGCAGGTTGCCCAGGTAGCGATGCATCTGGTCCAGCCCGATCTCGATGATCTCCCGGCCGGTGCGTTCCAGTTCCAGGTACACGTCCTCGCGGTCCACCGGGTAGGGCAGCGCCTCCAGGCAGATCAAGGCGAAGCGCTCGCCGAGGCTCATGACCACGTTGGTGTGGTACACGGGTGCTCCGGCCAGGGTACCGTCCATGGTGGCGAGGAAGGGCACCTGCCCGCCGCGCAGGGCGCCGCACCAGTGGTTCAGGGCCCGTTCGGTGGTGCGGGGCGAGAGGGCGGCG
>JAGQRA010000179.1 GCA_020425885.1 Planctomycetota bacterium
CGAACGCGAACGGCTCCTCGAAGCGGCCAGCGAGGCGCTCTCGAGCACGGAAGCGCGGCAGCAGGCGATCGGCCTGAGCCTGGCGCAAGCGCGCGACGCGCTGTCGGAAGGGCGATCCGAGCTCGCTCGGTTGCGCGCCCGGGCGGATGCCATCGAGGCGCTGTTCGGCGAGCTCGACGAGACGCGGCAGGTCGTCGATCGGCTCCGTGTGGCGGACGACCCGGCGCTCGAGGTGGTGGGCAGCGTCAGCCAGTTGCTCGAAGTGCCCGAAGATTGGGAGTCGGCGACCGCCGCCGCTCTGGGTCAGCGCGTGCAAGGCATCGTGTTGCGACGGGCCGCCGATCTGGGCGGCGCCCTGCATCTGGCGCAGCAGGTGGCGCGCGGCCAGATCGTCCTGATCGGCCTGGAACCCGGCGCATCCGCCCTCGGACCGCGCGACGCCAGCGGTCACGGCATACCGGCGCTGGCGCTCGTGAGCTCGCCCGAGGCTCCCGGGCTGGCCGAGATCCTGCTGGGCGACACCCTCTTCACCGAAGACCTGGACGCGGCGCGACGCAGTCTGGCCACTCCGGCGACGGGCCACCGCCGAGCGGCAACGCGGGACGGCAGCGTGCTGACTTCGAGCGGCGTGCTGAGCGCGGGCAGTCCGGCCCGGCGCATCCTCGAGATCGAACGCGAACGCCGGGCCCTGCCGGCGGCGCTGGAGTCGGCCGGCCGGCGGGAAGCGGCGCAGCTGCGACAGGTCGACGAGGTCGGGAACCAGCGGCGCGAGCTGGAGGCCGAGATCGGGCGTCTCGCCGCCGAGCTCAAGGCCGCGCAAGGCGAACGGACCCAGAGCGCGCGTGCGCTCGAGGCCGCGCGATTGGCCGATGAAGCTGCCCAGCGCGAGTGGGCCTGGGCCTCCGAACGTGCCACACGCATCCAGGCCCAGCTGGCCGAGCTGGAAGCCGAGCGGGCCGGCACCGCCGCCCGTCTGACCGAGAGCGAGCCCGAGCAGGCGCGCATCGAAGCCGAGATCGAGGCCACTCAAGGCGAGCTGGAGGCCGGCGCCCTGACCGAGCTGCGCCGCATCGCCGCCGAAGCCGAGCGGCTCGCCGCCGCCGCCGCGCAGGCCCTGGCCGGACAGTCGGCCATGCTCGAGTCGGCCGAGCGCGAGCTGGCCGCCGCGACGGACCGCATCGAGACGGCCGGCGCGCGCGCAGACGAAGCCAGCGCGGCGATCGCCGAGCTCGAGGCGGAGGTCGGTCGGCTCACCGGCGCGGCAGGCGAGCAGCAGACCGAGGTTCTCGAGCTCGACGCGCGGATCGCGCCGGCCGAGGCCAGGCTGGCCGATCTGCGGCGAGAGCTCGGCGAGCACGGCGCCGCCGTCGAGGCGGTGAGGCGCCAGCTGTCCGAGCTGGATGCCGAGCACGCCGAAGCCAGGATCGCGGCGACCCGTGCCGAGGATCGTCTGGAGCGATTGTTCGACCAGTTGCGCTCGGACTTGGAGTGGCTGCCCTTCGACCTGCCGGAGCAGCTGGAGCTCGGCGCCGCGATGGAGATCCCCTTGCCACCGGTCGAGGCACTGCCGGAGGGCCAGGCCCAGGAGCTCGGCCGCCTGCGGGGCCAGCTGCGCGTCATCGGCGCCATCGACCAGGAAGCGCTGGCGGCCTACGCCGAGACGGCCGAGCGACAAAGCCTCTTGACCGCCCAGGAAGCCGATCTGGTCGCGGCGGAGCATGATCTCAGGCAGCTGCTCCAACAGCTCGAGGACGAGATGCGCAGCCGCTTCGAGGAGACCTTCGGCGCGGTGGCCACCGCATTCGCCGATTACTTCCCGATGCTCTTCGGTGGCGGCGAGGCCGAGCTGGTGCTGGACGGCGAGGACAGCGCGTCGGCCGGGCTCGAGATCATGGCGCGGCCACCCGGCAAGCGGCGGCAGCCGCTCGGACTGCTCTCGGGCGGGGAGCGGGCGCTGACCGCGGTGGCCCTGATCTTCGCGCTGCTTCAAGTCAGCCAGACGCCTTTCGTAGTGCTGGATGAGGTGGACGCGGCCTTGGACGAAGCCAACGTCGATCGCTTCTGCGCCGCCCTGCGCCGATTGGCCGAAACCACGCAGGTCGTGGTCATCACCCACAATCGCGGCACCATCCAGACCGCCGGAACGGTCTATGGCGTCACGATGGCCGAGGACGGCGCCAGCCAGATCATCAGCCTGCGAGTCGATGCGACGGTCTGAGCCTGCCTGCCGTCTGGCCGTCGTGGCCATCGCGCTCGCCGTGGGACTCGGGCTGCCGGGTCCGAGCAGCCGGGCCATGGCGGAGCCTCCACCCCGCAGCGGCAGCCTGGAGCGCAGGCTGCCGGCGACGGCCGAGAGGATGCTTCGACAGCCGGGGGCCGAGAGGCCGCACCCCGCGGAGCCGGCACGCGCCGTCTCCGACGGCAACTCGGAGACCGAGGCGGTGCTGTGGGCATGGGACTTCTACCGGGAGACCTACTACCCGGTCCCCGTTCGGCGCCTGCATGTCAGCCCGAGCACCTGGATCTACGTCGAGGAAGGTCTCGAGCTCCCCGGTTCGGCGCTGCTGCGCCTGACCGCGTTTGCGGAGGACCGGGCCCTGCCGATCTTGCGTCAGCTGTATGGCGCGGAGCCCAGCCCGGGCATCGACGATGAACCGGCCATCAGCCTGCTGCTCTTGGATATCCGGGATGCGCATTACTACCATGCGCCGACGGACCACTTCGTCTCGGGCTACTTCGACCCGGTGAACGAGATTCTGCCGGAAGCCCTCGCCGCGGAGGGGGACCCGCGGAAGTCCAACGGCCGCGAGATGGTGTACATCGACATCGGATCGCCGGTCGACCCGATCGGCGACGACCTGCTGCGCGCGATCGCCCACGAGCTGGCGCACCTCATCCTCTGGTTCCGCGACCCGGAGGAGAGCGAGTGGCTCGAGGAAGGCTTGAGCGAGCTGGCCGGCTTCGTCTGCGGGCTCGGGCATCCGCGCGAGCTGGTGAACCTCTACCTCAGGAACACGGAGCGCCCCTTGACGGCCTGGTCCGGAGAGCCCGAGGACATCGGCAAGGGCTATGTCTTCGCCCTCTACCTGTACGATCGATTCGAACGGGAGACTCCGGGTTGGATCCGCGAGTGGCTGGCCCAGGACGCATCCGGGCTGACGGGGCTCGCGGCGCAGCTCGACGGCAGCGGCCTCGGCCTGCCCGAGCTCGTGCTCGACTATTCGCTGGCCCTGCAGCTGGACGCCGAGTCGCCAAGCGATGCACGCTATGCCTTCCGGTCGCTCGCTCTGGGCAGCAGCCAGCCCCCCGACGGGTTCCGGGCACCGGCGGCACGCAGCCACAGCGGCGAGCGCCCGATCGACCTGGGCTTCCTGCTCTCGCCCTGGTCGGCGCGAGTGGACGCCATCGGCGCCTTGAGCCGGCCCTTGGCGCTCGATCTCGACCTGCCCGCCGGGACCTGCGCCGCGCTGGCGCGGGTCGGCGAGGGGCTGGAGGAACCGGCGGTCGAGGCCTTCTGCCTGGACGATCCGGCGCCGATCGCGCGGCGCAGCATCCCCGAGCCCGCCGATGCGGCGTGGCATCAACGGTTGCTCGTGATCACCCTCAACCCCCGCGATCTGGACGCGACGGCGCGCCTGTCGGTGCAGCTCGGGTCAGCGACCACCATCGGGCGCCGGCTGTTCCTGCCGCGTCTGGACAGCCGCTAGCGAAGCGCCTCGAGGCCGGCCGAATCGGCTGGACGGCCTTCCGGGCCCATGATATCATCCCGCCGCGATGCGCCTACCGGCCGCCAGCCGGAGCTCGTGTCCATCCTCAGCGTTTCCGGCATCATCCGATCGTTGGCCCGATCCCCTCGGGCGCGCAGCCAGGAGTTGCATTCCATGGACCGATCCGATCTCGCGCGCGCCGCGTTCCGGCGCGCATCGACCGTGTTCGCACTCGGGCTCTTCGGCGCATGGGCGCTCGGCGCTCCGGTGCTCGCTCGACCTGCCGCGGAACAGCAGGACAGCAACGTCTGCGAAGCCATCGGCACCAGTGGGCTGATTCCCGACGGCACGGTCTGGACCGCCGCAGAGAGCCCCTACATCGTGACCTGCGACCTGCGGGTGGCCGACGAGGCCTCGTCGCTGACCATCGAGTCCGGCGTCGAGGTCCGCTTCGCCGAGGGACGGCGCATGCGGGTCGAAGGACCGCTCAGCATCGGCGGCTCGGCAGCCGGCGATGTGGTCTTCACCTCGGTTCAGACCACGCCATCGCCCGGCGACTGGTACGGCGTCGAGCTCAACGCCGGCGAGAGCCTGCATCCGGTCAGCATCACCGGGCTGCGCATCGCCTACGCGGGCGGCGGTTCGGCCGGCAAGGCCCTTTCGATCAATCGGGCCGGCGTCGCGCTGGACCACTTCGCGATCGAGAAGAGCGGCGGTCGCGGGATCATGGTCGACCGCGTGGGCGACATCGCGTTGAGCGACTTCTCGATCACCGACAGCGCCAGCGGCCCGGGCATCGAGCTCCGCGAGGTCAGCGATGCGGTCAACAAGATCACCCTGGTCAACGGCCGGATCGAGAACAACCGCGAGGAGGCGATCCTGTCGGGCGCCAACATCGAGATCGAGGCCAGCGGCAGCGTCGTCAGCGGCAACGCGGTCAACGCCATCGTGCTGACCGGCTCGCGCATCGCCGGCGACCTGACCTGGCACGGCGGTGACCTGCCGATCGTGGTCGACTCGAGTCTGAACGTCGATGCGGCCCTGACGGTCGAGCCGAACACGGTGGTCAAGTTCCGCAGCGACCGACGTCAGATGATCGTCGGTCGGGGCTCGATCAACGCGGTCGGCAACGCCGCCGGACCGATCTACTTCACCTCGCTCAGCGACGACGAAGCCTGCTCGGGTGGCCAGGTCGACTGCGACACGAACAACGACGGCAGCGCCACCTCGCCGTCCGCCGGCGAGTGGATCGGCATCGACGTCCGCGAGAATGCCGGTGCCAGCAGCTTCGAGCAGGTCACCCTGCGCTACGGCGGTGCCGGCACCAGCGCGCCGATGCTGAACGTCGCGGCGCCGGGACTGAGCCTGCGGGACAGCGTTCTGTCCTTCTCGGCCCAGGATGCGATGGCGATCGACAACGCGCCGGCGACGATCGAGCGGGTGCACTTCTTCGACAACAAGGGCAATGCCCTGGCGGTTTCGACGGCGGGCAGCACCAACGTGACGGTCCACGAAAGCCGGTTCGAGCGCAACGGTGGCGCCGCGATCCGGATCGAGCCCGACGTCCAGCTCGACCTCGCCGGCAACGCGGTCTCCGGTTCGGGACTGGACGATTTCTCGAATGCGCTCAACGGGGTGGCGGTCGAGACGGGCGACATCTCGCGGCCGATCACCTGGCAGGCGGGCGATCTGCCCTGGCTCGTGATCCCGCGCAGCCTGGTCGAGGTCGACACCGGCGGCAAGCTGACGGTGGAGCCGGGCGCGGTGGTCAAGCTCGGCGAGGCCGTCCGGCTGACCGTCGGTCGGGGCCGTCTCGAGCTCGGCAGCGCGGCCGGTCCGCGCAGTCTCGTGACGGCTTTGACCGACGACGCTTGCGACGCGGCCGGAGGCACCGAGGTCTGTGACAGCAACGGCGATGGTGCCATCACCACGCCGCGCCCCGGTGTCTGGCAGTACCTCCACGTCGAGCAGCAGAGTCAGGGCGCGCAGATCGAGAACGCCGTCATCCGCTACGGCGGCGCGCGCGGCAGCAGCCAGTCGATGCTGCTCTTGGAGCACGACAAGGACCGTCTGGCCGGCACCGAAGTCGCCTTCAGCGAAACCAACGGGATCGCCTGCGACGATGCCAACGCCTTCTACATCGTCGGCAACGACATCCACGACAACCAGCTGGCCGGCATCAAGCTCGGCGCGGTGGCCAACGGCATGACGGTCTACCTGGAAGGCAACCAGATCCACGACAACCAGGGTGCCGCGATCGACATGGATGCCAACGTCCGGCTCGAGCTCGACGACCCGGACAACCCGGCGGCGCCGGAGCCCAACAGCCTCGAGCGGAATCGCATCAACGGCGCCGCCGTCTCCGGCGACGCCACCATCAGCCGGGTCTGGAAGGCCAGCACGATTCCCTTCGTCGTCACCGGCGACCTCGAGGTCAGCCAGCAGTCGGTGCTCACGATCGAGGCTGGCACCATCGTCAAGCTCGACGGGGGCAAGCTGTCCAGCACCCGCGGCGCGATCGTCGCCCAGGGGAGCGTCGAGGCACCGGTCATCTTCACCTCGGTCAACGATCGCTCGGTCGGCACGAACGCCAAGCCCCTGGACGGCGACATCGATCCGCGTCCGGGCGACTGGGAGGGCATCGAGCTCAACTGCCTCAGCCGAAGCACCTGCAGCCGCTTCGAACACGTCGAGGTCCGCTTTGCCGGCGGTCGGGATCAGAACGTTCCGGCGCTGACGATCCAGAACGAGGCGGTCGAGGTCGGGTTCGCCCGCATCGCCGACGGCGCCGGACCGGGCCTGCTCTTCGACAACACCGGCGGGCTGCTCGAAAACAGCCGCATCGAAGGCATGTACTCCGACGCCATCCTCATCGAGGCCTCGCAGCCGATCCAGCCGCGGATCCGCGAGATGGAGATCACCGGAAATCGCGGCGCGGTGATCCGGATGGACGCCAACGCCGAGCCGATCGTCGAGGGCATGTCCTTCGACGACAACTCGATCAACGGCGCGGCGGTCGAGGGCGGCGTGTCGGTCCGCCGCCTCTGGAAGCGGAGCGCATTGCCTTACGTGCTGGTGGGCGGCGGCGTCTTCGTGGGCGCCAACGCGGCGATCGAGGTCGAGGCCGGCACGGTCATCAAGGCCGACCAGGGCGCTGGTATCGACATCCGCCGCGGTGGCACCTTCAACGCGCCACTGCGCGGCAGCGGCGATGCAGCGGTGGTCATCACCTCGCTGCGCGACGACGCCAGCTGCACCGAGGCCGCCGCGGCCGCCGACTCGGCGGTCTGCGACACCAACAACGACGACGACGCCCTGCGCGCGCTGCCGGGCGACTGGAACGGCATCGACTACCAGCCCTCCGCCAACGGCATGTCCTTGCAGGGCGTCGAGGTCCGCTACGCCGGACGAAGCGGCGACGCCATCACCGTTCGCGAGGGACGGTCCGAGATCAAGGACAGCTTGATCACCGACTCCAGCGGCAACGGCATCCGCGTGGCGGCCGCCGCGGCGACCATCGAAGGCAACACGATCCGCGACAACGGCAAGGACGGCCTGCGGCTCGAGAGCAACTGGACGGGCAGCTCGAGCATCCGCGGCAACCGCTTCACCGGCAACGATCGCTCGGTCGACTACGCGGGTTCGGGCGAGGCGCTCTTCTCGGCCAACGTCGCGATCGGCAACACCCACGACGCGATGCTCTACTGTTCGCCGGTACAGACCAATCAGATCTGGCAGAACGACCTGATGCGCGAGATCGACTGCTCGCTCAAGGTCGCCGCGCGGCTGCAGCTGGAGCAGGGCACCGTCCTGCAGATGTCCAGCCAGAGCGGCATCGACGTCGATGGCGAGCTGGTGGCCGACGGCGTCGTCTTCACCGGCGCCAGCTCGGCCCCCGTCCCCGGCGACTGGGGGGGCATCACCTTCGGCGGAACGAGCCGTGGCGGGCGCATCCGACACAGCCTGTTGATGTACGGCGGGCGCTCGAGCACGGGCGTCGTCGACATCAAGTCGGTCAACCCGGTGAGCATCCTGTACAACCTGTTCCTGCGCACCGCCAGCACGGGCGTCTCGGCCAGCGCGGCCCAGGACGATCGAACGGTGGTCGCCGGGAACATCCTGCAGGAGATCGGCGGCTCGCGCGCGGCCGCGCTGCGGGTCTCGGGCGCCTCGAAGCTGCGCTTCGAGCGCAATCGGGTCAATCGGGTCGAGATCGGCGTGACCTCCACCGGCGACGGCCAGCCCAAGCTGCACCAGAACAGCTTCGAGAACACGCCGGTCTTCGGTGTCGAGAACAAGGACGCCGACTTCTGCGTCGATGCCACCGGCAACTGGTGGGGCGACGGTACCGGGCCGCGCGACGAGAGCGACTCGAGCCGCGACAAGTGCGGCGCCGGCAAGGTCAACCGGGGCGCCAAGGGCGTGCCGGTCAGCGATCACGTCGACTACGGTGACTTCGTCGTCGACGGCGCGCCGCCGGTCTCGCCGCAGCTCGACACCCTGTTCTGCGGCGTGACCAACCAGTCGCGCATGGATTTCCGGGGCGCGACCAGCCCCAACGCGCGGGTCGCCTTCTTCGACAACGATGGCGCGACGCCGATCCTGACCGTCGACGCGAACGACCAGGGCAACTTCGTGGCGGACCTGAGCCTGGCCGACGGCGAGCATGCCATCAGCGTCGAGGCCAGCCTGGAGCGCAAGGCTGGCGCGGCGACCGTCGTGCTGGCCAGTCCGCGATCCAGCTACCGCCACATCACCGTCGACTCGAGCCAACCGGTCGATCCGGCCGGCATCCGCTTCGTCTACGGACCGCCCAGCGAGCCACGGATCCAGCCCCTCCGCGGCGTGACGGGCTGCGCCACCGGTTGCGGCGGCGCGACCAGCGGTCGCGTGACCCTGCCGGCCGGCGCGCAGGTCAAGGTGCGCGTTCCGGTCGATTCGGGCGCGACGCGAGTGGTCTTCGCCCAGCCGGGCCAGCCCGAGCGCGAGATGACCAGCCGCATCGACTACTGGGAGACCGAGTCGTTCGAGCCGGTCGAGGGCAACTTCAGCATCAGCGTCGACGGCCGCGAGACCAGCGAGTGCTTCGGCTTCATCTTCCTGGGCAACGCCGGTCGCGTGTACCTGGATGCCGGCATCGGAGCTGAGCCCGACTTCCGGTTCGACTTCGAGAACAACGACATGAGCGAGTGGATTCGGACCGGCTCGGCCTGGGGGCTGACCGATTCGAAGGCCCACGAGAGCCGCTACAGCCTGACCGACAGCCCGACCGGCAACTACGGCCCGGGCGTGGACCAGTCGGTTGCCTACGTTCGCAGCTTCAACATGTTGTCGATCGCGTCGCCCGAGCTGACCTTCTGGCACACCTACCGCTTCGCCTCGGGCGACAGCGGCTCGGTCGAGGTCAGCACCAACAACACCAGCTGGACCTCGATCGCCCGCTTCAACTCCACCCGCGGCGACTGGGTGGCGGAGAAGATCTCGCTCGAAGCCTATGCCAAGGAACCGATCCTGCACTTGCGCTTCCGCTTCCGCAGCGACGGCAATCCGAACACGGTCGATGACGGCTGGTACATCGACGACATCGCCATCGGTCCCGGCGGCGCCGACAACGGTCGCTACGACGAGGGCGAGCCCCTGGTCGAGGACTCCCGGGTCACGTTGCTCCAGCGCAACCCGGACACCGGTGCCTGGCGCGAGTGGGAAGGCGGCCCGACCGGCCAGACCAACCCCCAGACGACCGACGCCAGCGGCACCTACGGCTTCTACAACCTTCCGCCGGGCGAGTACCGGGTGATGGTCGACAGCCAGAACCTCGGCGTGGTCGCCTCGGACATCCTGCCGGTCTGGGATGGGACGCTGTCGATCGACATCCCGGTGGTCGGCCGCGAACCGATCTTCTTCCCGATCAGCTACAAGGCGCGCCCATGAGCCGGTCGAGGCCTCGGCCTCGCGCGGCGTAGACGTC
>JAGQRA010000180.1 GCA_020425885.1 Planctomycetota bacterium
GCCGCGGTCGCATCGACCGCCGGCAGGTCGAGCGAACGCGCGACCTCGAGCCAGCGCCCCTGCGCCGTGCCGCGCGGGAACTCCGCCGCGGCGAAGCCGAGGGCGCGCAGCTTCTCCTGGCGCCGGTTCTCGTCGACCTGCCAAAGCGTCGGCAGCACGACGAAGACCAGCGGGCGCCCGGCCGCGATCGCCTTGGCCCGCTGCAACGAAGCGCGGACGTTGGCGACGATGCGCGGGATGATCGGCGCCGGCGACTCGCCCCAGCTGCGGCCGTCGTCGGCGACGTCGAGGAAGATGCCGGCGAACGCCTTGCCGAACTCCGGGTAGGTCCCGGGCAACCCGGCCATGACCCGCATCTCCTCCGGGTTGGGTCGGATCCGGCCGAGCGGCGACCACGCCGGCTTGTTGTTGAAGATCCAGGTCTCGAACCACAGCAGCGCCCGCGAGTGCACCGCGAGGCGGAAGCGCAGCGACTCACGGGCGAGCCGCGCCATGTGACCCTCGAACCGCAGCCCGTTGCAGATCGCGACGTCGAGGCGCAGGTCGTCGACCGCGTCGTTGCCGAGGAAGCTGCAGAACACGAAGGCGTCGGCATCGAAGCGCGGCGCGAGATTCTCCAGCCGGGCGGCGGTGGCGCGCGTTCCGAGTCCGGGGACGCCGCCATTGCCGACGACCACGGCGCCGCCGAGCGCACGCCCGAGCGCCGCCGGCAGCGTGTCGTCCTGCTCCACGCCGTAGCCGAACACGAGCGAATCGCCGACCATCAGCACGCGGCGTTCGCCGGGACGACGCGGCGCCAGGTCCTCGCCGCGCATGCCGAGCGCGTTGATGCGGACCGTGGCGGTCAATTCCTCGCCGGCCTTCAGCACGCCCTGGTAGCCCGGGGTGAAGCTCGTGCTGCCGTCTTCCATCTCGACGAACAGCCCGGTCTGCTCGAACAGACCGAGCTGCGGCGGCAGCTGCCACAGCATGCGGAAGGCGACCTCGGTCACGATCGCCGCCAGCAGGAGGCCGAACGCCAGCGCCAGCAGCACGAACATCCAGCGCCGCCGACGACGCCTGCCGCCTGCTGCCGCCACCGTCACCGCCCGGCGGCTGCCGCCGGCAGGAACTCACCGAGGAACTGCGGCAGCATCTTGCGCCAAGTCACCCAGTCGTGCCGCCAGTCCTGGCTCCAGGCATCGACGCGGTTGGGGATCCCCTTCGGGCCGAGCACGCGTTCGACCGACCAGCTCTGCGCCGGCTCCTCGAAGTCGCCCTGGCCGTGCGCCAGCAGGATGAAGCGCTGCCGCAGCAGGTCGAGGTGATGGCCCGAGAGGTCGCCGACGAAGTCGAGCGGCGAGCTCTCGTAGTAGTCGCGCGACATCCGCCCCTCGATGAACTTGTTCATGTTGTAGGTGCCGCTCATGCAGATCGCCTTGCCGAACACGTCCGGGTGGCGGCACAGGGCGGCGAGCGCATTGAACGCGCCGATCGAGGCGCCGGCCGTCCATATCAGCCCGCCGTCGCCGTTGCAGTCGCGATGGATGGCGGGCACGACCTCACGGTAGAGGCATTGGTCGAAGCGGTTCTGCGCCTGCGCCGCCTGATCGAGCGTGTCGCACTCCTTGAGCCAGGCCTGACCGGCGACCGAATCGACGCAGTAGACCTTGAGCCGCAGCGCCTCGATGTATTCGCCGACGGCATCGATGAGATGGAAGCGCTCGGGCTCCTCGGCATCGCCGCCGGCGGTCGGAAACAGCAGCAGCGGCGTGCCGGCGATGCCGTAGCGGACGAAGGTGATCTCACGACCGCCGAGCGACGGCGACTTCCAGGTGATCTTCTGCTTGCTCACGACTGTGCTTCTCTTTCCATGTCGTCGACCGACTGCCGCACCAGCGCGACGAAGCGCTCGGTGAACTCGTCGACCTCGTGTGCGGGGAACAGGTGGGCGACCTTCTGTCGCGCCGCGTCCATCAGGCGGTCGCTGCGATACCAGGCCCTGGCGGCCTCCTCGAGCGGCCGCAGGTGCTTGGCGCAGAACTCCTCGAAGCGGTCGGCCTGCAGCCGGTCGCGGGCGATCGCGGCGTAACCGGCGAGCTTCTCGGCGTACGGGATGTCGCGCTTGGCGATGGCGTAGTACGGCGAGAAGTCGAGGTTCTTCGGCATCGCGCGCTTCGTCGCCGCGGCGAACACGGCCCACTTCAGATTGCTCGTCAGATACCACGGCCAGTGGTAGTGGATCGAGTTGATCTGGCTGTCGGGGCACGGATTGGCGAAGTCGATCGGATAGAACGTGCCGTCGCGACGCAGCGCCTCGACGCTGTTGAAGTCCCAGCCGAAGAAGGTGTTGATGGTGAGGCAGGTGTCGATCATCACCTTCCGGTCGGCGGCGCTGCAGAAGTCGCGCTCGATGGTGTAGCGCTCGTGCAGCGGCTTGTCCGGGTCGTACTTCATCAGCCGCACCTGCGGCCCGATGCCGATCGCCCGGACGAACAGATCGGACCCGTCGACCGCCCGCTGCACGTGCATCAGGTAGCGGTCGCTCTCCTCGTAGGCCTTGCGCAGCCCGGCCTCGTCATTGGCCTTGCTGACGCCCTGCCAGCCGCCGCCGTCGTACGGCTTCATGAACGACGGGTAGCCGATCTCGCGCCCGATCTCGCCGAGGTCGAACATCCGGGCGTAGGCCTTCAGCGTGTAGTCCAGGGCGTCCTTCGGGTCGTAGTTCTTCTGCGGCAGCATCATCGTCGCCGGCACCGGCATGCCGAGCGCGGTCATCGCGCAGTACGACGAGTGCTTGGTGTAGCTCTGCACCGACCACGGGTTGTTGTAGACGTAGAGGCCGTCCATCAGGATGGCCTTCTTGATCCACTCGCGCTGCAGCGTGAGCCAGTGCGTCAGGCGGTCGACGACGACGTCGTACTTGCAGCCCGGCGCGAGCGCGAACGGCTGGATCGCAGTGCGTTCGCAGGCGAAGCGCACGACCTCCTTGCCGACCTTCAGCTCGAGCCTGGCGGCGGCGAGGATCTCCTCGAAGGCCAGCGGCCAGCAGATGTCGGCGCCGAGGGAGAGACCGATGTGTCGGGTGGCTGTGGGCATGGCGAGCGGCGGGAGATTACTCGTAGACGAGCCAGAGCGGACCAGGGAACAGGAAGGAAAGGCCTTCGCGCAGACGGTCGCGCCAGTTCTCCCAGTTGTGGCCGTCGTTGGCCTCGCGGAACCGGACCTGCATGCCGGTCTCCTGCAGCAGCGGCATCAGCGAGCGGTTGTAGTAGATCAGCGATTCGTAGACGCCGCAGCTCAGGAACACGTGATCGGCCGGCCGCCCCGGCGCCTTGCGGAACTCGTTGGTGAACGCGACCACCGGGTCGAACATCGGGCCGCGGTCGTGCTCGCCGACGTCGGTGAAGACGAACGAGCCCGACTGCAGCAGCAGCTTGCCGAAGAAGCCGGGATGCCGCCACGCCGTCGACAGCGACGCCACCGCGCCGAAGCTCGCCCCCATGATCGCCCGCGCCGCCGGCTGCGGCACCAGCGGCAGGATCTCCTCCATCGCCGGCACCAGGTCGTTGACGATGAAATCGGCGTGGCGCGGGTCGGCCGCGTACTCGTTCATGCGATCCGGCGACTGCGTCATCACCGCGACCAGCGGCGGCAGCTCGAGCCGGTGGATCATGTTGTCGAGCACGGTCTGCAGGTTGGCGAAGCGCAGGTAGTCGAAGCCATCGTGGACGACCAGCAGCGGGTAGCGCCGCGATTCGCGGAACCGCGCCGGCCGGTAGACCTGGATCTCGCGCCATTCGCCGAACGCCTTGCTGTCGACGTGACGATCCTCGAGCGTGCCGGGCCGCGCGTCCTCGTCCTCGACGGTCCAGTCCGGCGGCGCATAGCCCTCGCCGTAGACCACCGAGTTGGCGCCGAACGGATCGCGGGCGGTGTGCTTGTTGAGCGGATCGCGCAGCAGCGTACCGCGGCCGTGCATGGCGATGCCGATCTTGTATTCCATGCGCGACCGCTCGGGCAGGTCGATCTGCAGCACCCAGGTCTCGCTGCGGCGCACGCGCCGGAACGGCATCGAACCTGGCAGGCCGTGGATCCAGTGGTGCAGCGTCACCTCCTGGGCATCGCCGACGAACAGGAACGTCACCGACCGGCCGCTCACGGCCGGGAACTCGGTGCGTGCGATCAGCTCCTCGACCGCGGCGCGGCCGTTGGCCACGGCGCCCTCGATCTCGGCCATCAGACCGCTCACGTCGTGACCTCCTGCGGCACGCCGGCGGCATCGAGCACGAGCGAGCCCGGATCGGCCGTCCACTCGCCGTCGCGCCACTGGAACCAGGCGCCGCGATCGAGCAGCCCGCAGTGCGCCGGCAGCATGCGCCGGGCGAAGACCTGCATGCTGCGCGCGTCGTCGAGCTGCAATCGGCGCCGCGCGTCGGGCAGCGCGACGAAGCCCGGCACCAGTCCGAAGCCGGCCTCCATGACCTCGGGATGGTGACTGCCCTGCGGCGGCGAGCCGTGGAACAGCACGATGCGCGGACACAGGATCATGGCGCCGGCAGACCAGGCGACGACGGGCCGATCGCCGAGCATGCCGAACAGATCGAACAGGCGCAGCCGGTGCAGCAGCACGCCGACGTGACCGCCGGCGATGAGCAGGCCCTTGGCATCGCCGAGCAGCCGCTGCAGCTCGAGCCGTTCGCGCCTGACCGCGTCGCGCTCGCCGGGCACCCACCTGGCCTCGAAGTCGCGATGCACGGCGGCGACGCGCTCCATGTGTTCCTTGTCGAGGCCGCGCAGCATCGCCATCGCCGCCTTCTGCTCGGGCTCGATCAGCTCCGGCGCGTCGTCGCGACGGTGCAGCTCGCGCAACGGCTCGAGCAGCCCGTCGAGTCGCAGCCGGTAGAGCTCCTGGATCACCCGCAGCCGGTCGTGCCGGCGCCGCAACGCCTCGAACAGCTCCGGATCGGCGGCCAGGATGCGTTCGACGCGGGCCCAGACGGCGAGGTTGGTCAGCGGTCGGCCGAGGTGTTCACGCAGCTCATCGTCCTCGGCCTCGCGTTCTTCCCAGCCGGCGGTGACCGCGACGATCGGGCC
>JAGQRA010000021.1 GCA_020425885.1 Planctomycetota bacterium
GATTGCCGGGGATGATGGCGCGGCCGCTGGCGATCTCGTCGCGAACGAACTCCGGATCGCGGTTCTCGCGGTTGGCGCCGAACCGCATCTCCTCGGTGATCTCGCCGCGCCGGGCGTAGTGCATCTGCGAGAAGTTGGTGTCGCCGCGTTCGACGCGGGCGTCGATCCAGGCCTGGCGCCGGCGCGGCAGGCCCTGCGCCGGCGGGATGTCCTGCGGGCCGGTGGTGTCGTAGACGGTGAGGGTCTCGCCGTTGCTGAGGGCGATCTCGCGGGCCGGCACCGCGAGGTCGCCATGGCTGATCTTGCGTGAGCTGGGGAAGGACTCGTGGAGCGGGCGAAGACCCGTCGGTTCGTTGCTCATGGCTGCTGTTTCCTACGCCGGCATGATCCGGATCAGGTACCAGGGGTGCATCTCAGCCCGCACTCGCAGGCGCCCCCAAGCAGTGGGTGGGCAGCTACGATCCTGCACCGGGACACCCGGCGCAAGTCGGAAGCCGGTGCGCGATCGACAGGACCTCGCACCGATCGACGTCGCCGCGAGGAGGCGCAGGCTCATTGCTTCCGGGGCGATCCCGTACCGGCCGGCTGCGGCGGTGTTTTCGGCGGCGTTTGCGGTGGGGGAGCCGAAGGCGCGGCTGCGCCGGGCAGCGCGAACGTGTCGCCGACCGGACCGCTGCCGTCCGCATCGCCACCGCCTGGTCCGGTGCCGGCCCCGGCCGTGGCGTTGAGCGGCGCCAGCTCGAGCGTCTTGCGCAGATCATCGGGAACGCGGGGGCCGAGCCAGTCGATGGCCGAACGCGACAGGCGCTGACAGTGCGATGCCTCGGCCTCCTGCCACAGCACCGTGCCGCGGAAGAACATGTTCACGACGAACAGCAGCGACAGCACCGTGCAGGCGCCGGTGGCGACACCGAACAGACCGCCGCCGACGCGATCGAAGAAGCCGAGCCCGGTCTTCTTGACGAGCTTCTGGATCTGGATCGCGATCAGGCTCAGCGCCACCAGGGCGACCAGGAATACCAACAGGTAGGACAGGTACAGGGTGGTGTCGGCAGGTTCGGCCGCGGCCGGATCCGGGGTCGCGGCATGGCCGCCGAGGGTGCGGCCGAGCCAGCGGCCGACGTCGCCGCCGAACTGGCCGGCCACGACGTAGCTGACGAGCAGGATCGCGATCCGGCTGACCTGCCAGAACAGGCCCTTGAACAGTCCGAGGACGAAGAACACCAGCAGGACCGCCAAGGCCGACCGGTCGACCCAGCCGAGCAGTTCGAGTTGCTGCATGAGGTCGGCGCCGGCGATCGGTTCTGCCGCCGAACCCGCTTCTGGTGTCTGACCGAACACGGCGCGATTGTAGCGTCGGCCGCCGTCGGATCGCGAGGGGGATGGTCACGTTGCATTCCAGCGCCGATCCTGCGAGCCTTCCGACATGGACGGCGATCTGCAGTCGACTCTCGATACCGCGATGCGCGAGCTGGTGGCGCGGCTCGAGGCCGACACCCGGTTGCGGGTCGAGTTGGCCCGAGCCCGGCGCGAGTTCTTCGCCGAAGGTGCCTCGGCGGCGGTTCCCGGCCGCGGCCTCGTCGAGGCCTCCGAGCGGCGCTTCTACGAGTGGTACGCGTTGGAGCGGGAGAGCGAGACGCTCGGCTGCGTGCCGGTGACGGTGCCGCGTTTCGCCGCCGACGAGGCGTTGATGGGCTCCTGCGTCGGCGTGTTCGCGATCACCGCCGCCGAGGCGGGGAGCGCCGCGGCCAGGGATCTGCAGGACGACTCGATGCTCGAACTCACGGTGCCGGCCACGGCGCTCGCCGCCGGCGACCTCCTCGTCGGACGCCTGTTTCCGGCCGGCGTCGGCCAATGGCTGCCGTCCGTGGCGGTCACGGTCTTCCGACCCGGTGGGTCGCTCGGCACGGCCTTCACCCGGGACCGCGAACGGCTCGAGATCGAAGGCCGATTGCAGCAGGTCGAGCTCGAGCACCTGCTGCTGCGTCGACGCGACGCTGCCGGCAACGGCGTGGTCGAGGACGACGTGCCGATACCGCTCGAGCACCTCGAGGCCGACCTCGACAAGCTGCTCGGCGAGACCGATCTGTCGGCGACCGCGATCAGCGAACAGCTCGCCGCGGCCGATCGACCGGGACAGGTGATCGGGCCGCTGCTCGAGCGAATCGCCTTCGACAGCGAGATCGATCTCGACGCGCTGCGCCGGACGCTGCTGCAGATCTGGAATGCGCAGCACGCTTCGACGCTGATCGCGACGGATGCCGAAGCGGAGGCCGATGCCGATGCCGGCGGCCCGGGCGAGAGCGTCGGGCCGCCCGGGGAGACGCTCGGCGAGAAGATGGTGCGGTTGCTCGACGAAGGGCTGCACCGGCATCGTGACGTCGATTCGGTCTTCGCCGACCTCGAACGCATGGCCGGACTCGAGCCGGGCGCGGCGAACGACGCCGAGAATCCCTACGATCGCGTGGCCGACGACGACACGTCCGCCGGCGAGCCGCTGGCCGGCACGCTCGATCCTCTGGTGCAGGAGTACCTGTGGGAGCGATCGCAGCATGATGACGCCGCCGGCGCCACGCTGCGCACCTGGGTCGAACTGCTCGGCAATGCCGCCGTGCCTCACGCCGACCTCGAGGACGTGACCGCACTCGACCTGATGCGGCTCCTGATGCACGTCTATCTCGGTTCCGCTCCCGCCGACCGGGTCGCCGCCGTCCGCAACGCGTTTCGATGTGTCGGTGAGTTCTTCGCCTGGGCCGAGCAGACCCAGGACCTCGAACTGGCAGCCGTGCTCGAAGGGTGCCGAGGTGGGTTGCTCGATCACCTCGACCGGCTGGCTACGGCCGGCAGCGCGTTGTCGCGCGGAGAAGTCCGGGGCGGCCGGCCGGCCATGCTCGAGGTCGTCGATCTCGGCAGCGGCGGGTTCGGTGTCTGCGGCGAGGATGGCGACAACCTGTGGGTCGTCGCCGACGACGAGACGGTTGCGCTGCTGCGGGTCGGCGACATCGTTCTCGGCTCACCGGACCGCACGCAGCAAGGCTGTCGTTTCGCCGGCCCGGTCGTCGTCCTGCCGCGGGATGCCCGCAAGCTCATGGAGTAGGTCCGAGTCGGATCGTCGCTGCCAAGGGCAGCACGCGGATTGCAGTTGGCGATCGGGCATCCGGTTCCGATGGGGGAGTTGGAGGACACCGCCGCCATGGCTTGGGAGACCGCACTCGATCGATTGTTGCTGCAGCAGATTCATCTCGCCGAGAAGGGCGAGCAGGACACCGATGCCGTGGCCCTTCAGCTGCGTGACTACGCGGAGCTGGCTGCCGGTCGGCCCGGCGCCTCGTTCCTGCCGTCCTATGCCGCCGCGCTGTTCGATTGGAACGAGCCCGAAGCGAGCGGCGATGCCGCGCAGCGGCGCTGGAGCCTGTTCGGGCGGTTGCGCGCGCTCGATCGCAAGGGGCAACGCGAGCGCATCGCCGAGATCGTGCAGGACCCGCAGTCGCTGCTCGATGTGCTCGGTGACCCGGGCGTCGCCGGCTCGGTGCTGCCGCTGGTCGTGCGCTCGCTGTTCTGGTCGGGCGATCTGAAGACCGCGGTCCGGGCGATCCAGTTCCTCGCTGCCGAATGCGACAGCCAGCTCGGGACCATCGTCGACGCCGCCGTGACCGACCTGCTGACGCGGCTCGAGACCCGCGTCGACACCGACGCCCAGGAAAGCACCGCATCGATTCTCGGCCGCGTCCTCGGCATGGCGAACTTCGATCGGCTGCCGAACGACGTGCAGTCGCGCTATCACCGCGCGTTGGCCGAGCGGCTGCTCGCGGCCAGCGAGTGGGACCTCGCGATCTCAACCACCGAGCGCGCCGCGGCTCTGGCCGGTGACGACCTGCGCACGAGCAGCGCGGCCGGCCTGATCGCGGCCCTGGCCGAGATGCGCCAGCACGACATCGAGTCGGTCGAGCCACGCGCCACGCGCCCGGAACGTGAGGCCGTGCTCGAGCGGCTGCGGCATGTCACCGAGGATGTCGAGAACGCGGCACCCGAGGCGATCTACCTGCGCAGCCTGCTGGCCTACGAGACCGGCGATCATCGGGCCGCGGCGCGCGGCTTCGATCGCGCGCTGTCGGGGCTACGCCGTCTCGAGGGCCGTGACGTCGTGCTGCGGCAACGGGCGCGCTTCTTCGCCGCGGCCTCGCTGCTGGCGCTCGGGGACGCAACCGACCTGAGCCGCGCGCTGAAGCTCATGGAGCAGGCGCTCGAGACCGTGTGCCCTGACCTCGAGACATTCTACTCGGTCCACGAGGCGCTCAAGAAGCACGACAAGAAGCTGGCGCTGCGGTTCCTCGACGCCGTCGACGTCGGTCGCGGCAGTTCGGCCGACCAGCTGCTGTTCGTTGCCCTCGAATACCAGGGGCTCGGCGAGGCCGAGTCGGCGCTCAACGCCGCGCGTCGTGTGTTGGCCGTGGCGGTCGACCTCGATCAGCGCATCGAAGCGCTGCGGGTCGTGCTGACGGCGCACAACATGCTCGGCGAGAGCGACCAGGCGCGAGCCTGCTATGCCGAGATGCGCGAGCTGCTGCTGCACCGCGGCTGCTTCGACGCGCTCGAGAACCTGCTCCACAACGAGGAGTTCGTCGGCCAGGCCCTGGACCATGTCGAGATCAAGGTCGAGCTCGCCGCGGTCCTCGACGAGCTCGAAGGCCGTGAGTTCGAACGCGCCCAGCTGCAGGTCGCGATCGCGCGCTCGCTGCGGGCGCGCAAGGATGTCGAGGCCTTGCGCCAGGCCTATGGCCTGCTCGAAGAGGTCGGCTGTGCCTTCCCCGAGATGGCCAAGGACGACCTGGCCGCGGTGGAGAAGCTGCTCGAACTCGGCCATTCCACGCCCGCGACCGGCAGCGGTGGCAAGGCCGCCGCGGCGGCGCTGGCGGCGGCCAAGGGCCATCGCATGCGCGTCCTGGTCGTCGGCGGCAACGAACGGCAGCGTCGTCATCATCCGCGGCTCTTGGCGCTGGCAGCCGAGTGGAACTTCGACGCCGAGTGGCTCGAGACGAACTACACCTCGCCGCAGAAGACCGTGTCGACGATCGCCGATCGGCTGCGAACCGGCATCGATGTGCTGCTGTTGCTGCACTGGAATCGCCATGAGACGACCGAGCCGGCGCTCGAGCTGGCGCGCGAGGCCAAGGTGCCTGCACGGACGGTCAGCTACGCCGGGTTCACCAGTCTGCAGGTCGCACTGACGGACCTGTTGGAGCGGATGGTCGCGCATCCCGAGGGGGCCGCGACGGCAAGCAAGGCGCGGGGCTAGCCTGGCCGACTCACCCGCGTCGTCCTTCTGATAAGATATGTTATGTAAAGCTGACTGGGGGAGTGTGAGGCCAGCAACCCTCCGGTCGCATCGCTACCACAGCCCGGTCGCGAAGCTGAGCCACGCCGTGAAGTCCGGCGACACATGACCCTTGAGGTCCTCGCCCAGGGCGAACTCGATGGCGCTGCCATCGAGCACCCGATAGCGGCCGCCGACCCAGATCAGCATCTGTTCGCGGGCGACGTTCGGGATGTCCAGCGGGCGCAGCGTCGAGGTCTCGTACTCGGCCTGCACGAAGCCGCACAGGTTGTCGGTCAGGGCCACCTCGATCCCGAGCGCGGCCGAGGAGACGTCGGCGAACTCGAACGTCGTGCCCGGTCGCGGGCGTCGACTGCCGGCGAACGTGTGCTGCAGATGGCCGTAGCATCTGGCGGCCTCGAGGTCGTGTTCGAGCAGGACCCCGATCGAGCCGTCGAGGCCGCCGTTGCCGTAGCCGCGGCTCTCGTCGCCGGTCGGCAACTCGACGCCGCCACGCAAGGCAAGGCCGAGTCCGGAGCGCGGCGCGGTCAGGTTCCAGGTCAGGGTCAGCGGCAGATCCATCAGCTCGAGGCCGCCGGGCTCGACCGCGAAGACCGAGGTCCCGTTCTCGCTGGCGTCGACGTCCAGCTGGTCGCGGGCCACGGTGTCACGA
>JAGQRA010000181.1 GCA_020425885.1 Planctomycetota bacterium
GGTCACCGGCGTCGTAGTCGTAGAAGCCCGAGCCGCTCTGGCCACCGTAGGACACGACGTCGAAGCGAGCCTCCCACTTGGTCGGGCAGCTGTCGAAATCGCCGCTCTGCTCGGTCATCCGCGAGCCGTTGTAGGGCCCCTCGGCCGGGTAGCCGCGCATGTAGAACCAGTTGTCCTTGTAGAACGAGCAGTCGTTGCTGTAGTCGACGCCGATCCAGCCGGCGAGCGCGCCGATCGGACGGTTGAGTTCGAGCACGGCGATATCGTGCTTGAAGCTGCTGCTGGTGCGCCAGTCCGACCAGGTCTTGACGTCGACGACGTTGCTGTGGCCGAACGGCTCGCTGCCGCCCCAGGTGCTCATGTCGGTGACCCAGGGCACGTTGGTCGATTCTCCGGTCGCCGAATAGCCGGGGATCACCCAGATCTTGTCGGCCTCGCCGCCGAGGTCCTTGTCGTAGGCGCAGTGGCCGGCGGTGAGGACGTGGTCGGGATCGATGAGGATGCCCGAGCCCTCGTAGTAGTGACCCGGATCGCCCGGGAAGGTCATGAACAGCTTGACCGTCGCCGAGTACGGGAAGGTCATCATGCTCGAGGTGCTCACCGTCGAGCGACCGCTCATCTCGGCGAGCTCCGGATTGCCGGTCTCGGTCAGCGCGCCGCTGCGACCGGCTTCGCGCAACGGCGGCACCGGGTTGCGGCGGGCGTCGAGATCGAAGCTGGTGTCGCCGTTCGCCAGCGCATGATTCACCGCGGCCGGCCGCGGCTCATCGGGGCCATCGGCGACCGGATTCTGATCGAGCCGGGCGCCGCCCTGGGCATAGGCCGGCACCTCGACGATGCCGCGACCATCCATGCGGAACGGTCGCGTCAGCCGCAGCTGGCCGCCCTGATCGAGGGCAATGAGCTGGGTCCGCCAGCGCATGCCATCGCCGAATGCGAACGCTGGCACGTCGTTCCGGCTCTTGCCACCAGGGCCGGCCGGAGCCGCCATGAACAGCACGGTGCCGGCCTGAGGCAGTTGCAGCAGGCCCTCGACGCCGGGGATCTGGACGCCCGGCACCTGGCGCGGCGCCATCGCGATCCAGACCATCTGGCCGGGATCGGTGCGCACGTCGATGCGGAAGCGCGGCCCCTGCGCGACGGCGCTGGCGGCGAGGGTCAGGGCGAGGGCGGTACGGTGGGTGGATGCGGACATGGCGAGGCTCCTGTTGTGTTGCGGTCGAAAGGGCATGGCCGCGAGTGCGACCTGCCCTGACAGCAGCAGCCACCGCCCATCGTCACGGCAAGAATCGCGACGACTTCAGCGCTCGACCGGCACCGTCAGCCGCCGCGTCGCTGTGACCTTGCCGTGTTCGTGCCGCGCCACGTCGAGGGTCGCAGTGCCACCGGCGACGTCGACCGCGACCACGAGGCCGGTCTGCCCGCCCGACGCGTCGGCCTCGCCGACGAACATGTTCCCCTGCTGCCCTTCCTGCATGACGAGTTGGGGCGCCTGCACGATCTCGCCACCTTCCTCGATCTTGACGTCGATCATGACCTGCGGCGGGTTCGCGTTCACGATCGCCACCGCGCGCGCCTCGACCTGCAGCCCGGACGCCGCGATGTTCGGGACGACCCTGAGGATGCCGCGATCCTCCTCGACGACGTGGGCGCCGACCTGCTTGACCGCGACGGCGAGGGCGGTGCGCCATGGCACGTCGCGCACGCGAAGGGTCACGGTGCCGGCGACATCAGGACTGACGACGATGTTGGCGCCGCCGATCTTGGCGATGGTGTCGATGACCTTCAGCACATCGGCGTCGTCGAAGGCGAAGTAGACGCGCGGCGCCGACTCGTCTGCGGCGGCGGCGACGGCGGCCGGCGTCGTGGCGACACCGTCCGGCGCGGCCTCGGGCGCCGTCCAACAGGCGGCGGCGACGACCGCGAACGCGGCGAAGGCGGCAGAACGTAGACCCGTCTGCAGGTGTGAACAACGGATCGAAAGCGGAGTGCGGCGTTGCAGCAGCATGGTCATCCTCGCATGGAAGCGGGCCTGCGGCCCGAACACGCCGAGCGCCGCGACGCGCCCCTCGCGCGACGCCGGCAGTTGCTCGGCAAGATCGATCAGCGAACGGGCGTAGCCGGCGCGCTCGGTGCGGCGCCCGGCAGCCACCTCGTCCGCCAGCAGTTCGGCCGCGTCGGCGGCGACGCGGCGCAGCCGCCAGTACAGCGGATTCCAGAACTGCAGCGGCATGGCGAACGCGAACAACAACCGGCCGCGCAGGTCGCCGCGGTCGATGTGCGCGAGTTCGTGCCGCAGCACGGCGCGCAGCCTGGCATCGCGCTCGGACCCCGAGGCGGAGATGAGCGCTCGCGGCAGCAGGATGCACGGCCGCACGAGGCCGCAGCAGAACGGGCGCCACGCCAGATCGCTGACGCGGATCGACACCGGATTGCGGCGACGCGGCGACGTCGACAGCGACCGCAGCAGTTCGTCGACGGCCGCAGGTGCCGGAACGGCGCGACGCAGCAGATGACCGAGCAGCAGCGCGGCGACGAGCAGGCAGCCGCCCGCGAGCAGCGCGCCGGCCGCGAGCGCAGCGCCGGCGAGGTCGACAATTCCCGGCCACGCGTCCGTCACGGCGATCGGATCGCCCGTGACCGGAGTCGCATTGGCGATGACCATCGGTTGCGCGTTCGACCCGATCGCAGCGGCGGCGTCGCGACTCCGCGGCACGAAGCCGAGCGCCATCCAGAGCAACCAGGCGGCGATCGCGGTCTCGGTCAATCGCTGGCGCAGGATCGGCGCGCGCGTCGCGTTCACGACCAGCGCGACGGCGCCGGTCCACGCCAGGCTGCCGAGCACGAACGTGGTCGCATTCTCGCGCCACCAAATCACGAGTGCGTCCATCAGCCGTCCCCGTCGGGTCGGGTCCCGGCAGGTGTGCCTGCTTCGACCTCGTCGAGCAACGCCCGTAGCTGCGCGATCTCCGCCGAGGTCGGCGCCTGCACCGCGATCGCGTTGGCGACGAGCTGGTCGAGGGCGCCGTCGAACGCACGCCGCAGGACGCCCTTCAGCAGCCGCCGCTGCGTCTGCTCGGCGCCGACGAGCGGGCGGTAGACGAAGGTCCGGTTGCGGCGGCGGAAGGCGACGAGGCCCTTGTCGGTCATCGTCCGCAGGAACGCCTGCACGGTGTTCTGCACGATGCCGAGGTCGCGCATCTGCTCGTAGACCTCGCGCACGGTGGCCTCACCGCGCTGCCACAGGATGCGCAGGATCTGCAGTTCGCGCTCGGTCGGTTCGGGAACTGGGGAAGGTGCCATGCCGCCGACATCGGCAAGCTGAGTCGACCAAGTTGAGTCGGGTCTGAGATTCGATGGCGCCGGCGGGTCGGGTATCGACCCCGGCCACCGCAGGGAGCAGTGGCTGGGACGGGGTTGCCGATCGCGAGAAGGGGGCCAGGTCGCGGGCGTTCCCGGAACGGATGACGTGGTCGAGGCGGCAACCTGATTCGCTGATTCTCGAAACTGCTGGCCACATGACAGGGTGTTGTGACACGTGTACGACAGGCGGGGCAGCGACCCGCCCTCCCCGGCCAAGCACATCACGATGACCGACCCGCACCCGAACTCGGCCGGCGACGACCCGCTCGACGAGCTGATCGTCGAATGCCTCGCCCGACTGAGCCGCGGCGACACCGACCCGCTCGAGGCGATGTGCGCCGCGCATCCCGAGCATGCGTCCGAGCTGCGCCGGCGCCAACGCGGCCTGCTCGACCTCGGCCTGTGGTCCCGGCCCAAGGACTCGACCCGCGAGCGGATCGGCTCGTTCCAGCTGATCCGCGAGCTCGGCCGCGGCGGCATGGGCATCGTCCACCTCGCCCAACAGGAAGGTCCGATCCGTCGCCTCGCCGCCGTCAAGATCACGGTCGGCACCCTGACCGCGCGCGCCGTCGCCCGCTTCGACGCCGAGCGCCAGGCCTTGGCCCGACTCGATCACCCCAACATCGCGCAGGTCCTCGAGGCCGGCACGACCGCCGACGGTCAGCCGTGGTACGCGATGGAGTTCGTCGATGGTCGCACGATCACGACCTACTGCGCCGCGCGGTCGCTCGGCATCGAGCCGCGGCTGGGGCTGTTCCTGCAGCTCTGCGATGCCGTGCAGTTCGCGCACCAGCAGGGCGTGCTGCACCGTGACCTCAAGCCGGCCAACGTCCTGGTCTGCGAACGCGGCGGCAGGCCGCTGGTCAAGGTCATCGACTTCGGTCTCGCCAAGGCACTCGAGGATCCGTTCACCGATGGTCAGGACCTGACGGAGGCCGGCCAGATCCTCGGCACGCCCGAGTACATGAGCCCGGAGCAGGCGCTGCCGACGGCGGCCGGGGTCGACACCCGGACCGACGTCTACGCGCTCGGCACGATCCTCTACGAGCTGTGTTGTGGCGCGCTGCCCTTCAACTTCGCGGCGCTGCGTCGCGCCGGCTTCGAGGCCCTGCAGCGCGCGGTCTGCGAACAGGAGGCGCCGCGCCCGAGCGACCGCCTCGGCCAGCTCGGCACGGCCGGCGAGACGTTCGCGCGGCAGGCCGGCACCACCCCCGAGCGGCTGCGGCGCGCGCTGCAGGGCGACCTCGATGCGATCGCCGGCAAGGCGCTGGCCAAGCGGCGCGAGGAGCGCTACGCGGCGGTGTCGGAGCTGAGCGCCGATGTGCGGCGACATCTGCGCCACGAGCCGGTGCTGGCCAGTCCGCCGTCGACGATCTACCAGGTGCGGAAGTTCGTGCGGCGCCATCGCGCCGGCGTCGCGTTCGCGGCGACGATGCTCCTGGGCCTGGTGGTGGCTTTGTTCGTGGTCACGAACCTGCTGTGGCAGAACTCGGCGTTGCTGGCCGACAGGACCGACGCGCTCCGCGGTTTCGACACCCTCGACTACGCCGACGAGTTCGCCACCCTCGAGGCGCGGATCGACAACGAGCTGTGGCGCAACCACGCCCGGCTCGAGCAGATCGGCGATCTCTGGCCCGCGATGCCGGACCGCCTCGACGACATCGAAGCGTGGCTGGCGCGAACCCGCGACATCGCGCTCCACCTGCCCGAGTTCCGGCGCCAACTCGAGAAGCTCGAGCTGCGGGGAGCGATGCACGACGGCAGCTGGCACTTCGACGAGCTGCGCGACAAGAGCCTGCACAAGCGACTGGAACCGCTCGTCGAGGGCGTCGCCGCGGCGCTGGTGCCAGGTGGCCCGATCGATCAGATCGCAAAGCGCCGCGAATGGGCCGCGGGCCTGCGCGAACGCACGATCACCGGGCCGGAGGCGGCCGCACGATGGCAGCAGGCGATCGCGACCATCGCCGACGAGTCGCAGTGTCCGGCCTACAAGGGGCTCCGCATCGAACCGCAGCTCGGCATGCTGCCGCTCGGTCGCGACGAGCACTCGGAGCTGTACGAGTTCGCCTGGCTGCAGCCCGACGAGAAGCTGCCCAAACGCGCCGCCGATCGCTGGACGATCGCCGCGGACACGTGTCTGGTGCTGGTGTTGATCCCGGGTGGCAAGGCGCGGCTCGGTCTCGATCGCCACGACCCGCGGCTGCCGGCCGACCTGCGACCGCATCAGCTCGAGTACGCGGCCGACGACGACTCGCAGGGCGGCAGCTTCGTCCTCGAGCTGGGCCCGTTCTTCCTGGCGAAGTACGAGATGACGCAGGCGCAGTGGCGGCGCGTCATGGGCGACAACCCGTCGGCCTACTCGGCGGCGCGGCGGCCGGACCTCGGCCTCGGCCCGACCTGTCCGGTGGACAGCGTCAGCGCGCGCATGGCCGACGAGGCGGTGCGGCGACTCGGGCTGTCGCTGCCGACCGCGGCGCAATGGCAGTATGCGGCCCGCGCCGGGGCGGCTGCGCCTTGGTGGACCGGCTACGAGCTCGCCGACTGGCACGACAAGGAGAACCTCGCCGATGCCTCGCTCGACACCAGGCTCGAGAGCGGCGAGTGCGACATGAGTCACGACGACGGCTTCCCGGCCTCCGCCCCGGTCGACAGCAAGGCCCCGAACGGCTTCGGCCTGCACCACGTGATCGGCAACCTGCGCGAATGGTCGATCGACCCGGCGCACTACTACAAGGACGCCTGGCCGCGCCCGGGCGACGGCGCCCTGGAGGTCGTGCGCCGCCGCGAGCTGCTCGACCGACGCCGCCGCTTCATCCTCGGCGGCTCGTGGAAGACGGCATGGATCAACTGCCGCTCGACGATGCGCACCGCCGTCAGTGAGAATCAGGCCTCGGACTCGTTCGGCCTGCGCCCGTCCCGACCCCTGTTGTGACAGCGGCTATGATCCGCTGCTGGAACCCGTGGCTGTCACCGGCAGCCGAGAACCCGGAGAACGCGATGCGCCTGCTGCTGATGCTGTCTGTCTTCTCGACCCCGGTCCTCGCCCAGGTGAGCGGAGGACCATTCCTCGCTGCCCCGATCCACTTCACGGTCGGCCCCAACACGACCGGTCCAACCGGTGCGCTGCCGATGCGTGAGCTGTATCTCGAGCGGAGCGGCTTCGTCAACCTCGTACCGTCGCCGTCATTCCCGCTGCCGGAGCCCGACTTCACCATGGCCGCGATGTTCCCGGGACGACCGGCCTCGTTCATGATCAACGCCATCTCGTCGCAGTACTGCACCGTCGGCGTCGTCTACGACGGCGCCACCGGCGACGCGATGCTGGACATTCCGGGCGATTGGGGAGCGTTGCTGTTCTCGGTGTCCAACACCAGCCCGGGAACGGGCAGCAACGCGGTCACCTTCGAGGCCGGCAACGACGACGGCGCCGGCGCGGACGTGTTCTCGCTCGTGCTGCCGGGCAGCACCCTGCCGGCAGCGTTGTCGTGCTCGCCGATCGGCGAAGCGCAGCGCGCCGCCGACAGCGAGGAGATGGGCTTCCAGGCGCCATCGAGCCAGCTGCCGGAGCTGCACGACTTCGACGCGTTCTTCTCGCTCTACGAGACCCGCGCCGTGTGCCCTGGGATCGCGCCGTATCTGGTCGACGACCCGTGGCTGTTCTTCTCGTTGCCGCAGAGCGTCATCGCCAAGACCAACCCGAGTTCGCCGAACTACGACATCGCGCTCGATGCCTACATCCGGCCATGGTTCGGCGCCAGCGGCCCGAGCAGTGCCTCGATCCTCGCCATCAAGTGGGACCCGCTCAGGACGCCCCCGCGCTGGGTCGGACCGGCCATGTTCCTGAACTTCAGCCAGCTCGGCTTGCAACGACAGGACGACATCGACGCGCTGTCGGTCGATGACAACGGCAGCGCCACCAGCTTCGTCCTGCTCTCGCTGACGACGACGTCGCCGACCGTCACGGCTGCAGCGCCGGCGAATCGGATCCTCTATCAGCTCATGGTCGACGACTGGCAGTGGCGCGGCGGCGGCCTTCCGCTCGCGGTCCCGGGCCCCCACGTCGCCCAGCCGTACCTCTACGACCGGGACACCGACGGCTCGATCCGCGAACCCATCGCCAAGATCGCCGGCTCCGACGGCGGTGGCGAGATCGACGCGACCTGTGACGTCGACCCGGTCTCGAACAACCAGACCACCGGTATTCCCATGGGTTTCGAGGTCGCCTGTCGCACCGACACGCCGTGGTCGGTGACGATGTCGGCCTCGGCGGTGATGGCGCCGACCGCCACCGCCGGAGACTGCGCCCACGCGATCTCGGTCGCCGGCCTCGACCTCAGCGGCCCCGGCCCGCATGTCAGTGGCCTGCTCGTCGGCTATCCCGATCCGAGCCCCGCCCACCGCATCA
>JAGQRA010000182.1 GCA_020425885.1 Planctomycetota bacterium
CCGGGAGGAAGCCATGACCGCCGCAGAACCCCGCATCCTGCTCGTCGACGACGAACAGGCCGTCCTCGATGCCCTGCGCCGCCAGCACGGTCGCGCCTACAACCTCGTGACGCGGTGCGGCGCCGCCGCCGGCCTCGACGCCGTCACCGAGGAAGGGCCGTTCGCGGCCGTGGTCAGCGACTTCAAGATGCCCGGCATGACCGGCACGCAGTTCCTCGCCAACGTCGCCGGCATCGCACCCGACACCGTCCGCGTGATGCTGACCGGGCAGGCCGATCTGCAGACGGCGATCGACGCGGTCAACCGCGGCCACATCTTCCGCTTCCTGACCAAGCCGTGCGAACCCGACGTGCTGCGGGCCACGCTCGACGCGGCGCTGCGGCAATGGCGGCTGATCAACACCGAGCGCGAGCTGCTCGAACAGACCGTGCGCGGCAGCATCGAGGTCCTGACCGACGTGCTGGCCCTGTCCAACCCGATCGCCTTCGGCCGCGCGCAGCGGATCCGCAACCTGGTCGTCCACATCGTCACCCACCTCGGACTCGTCGATGGCTGGCAGTACGAAACCGCGGCGCTGCTGTCGCAGATCGGACTGGTCGCCGTACCCGACGAACTGCTGCGACGGGTCGTCGCCGGCGAACGCTTGCCGGCGGCGCAGGCGGCGATGTACGACAACCACCCGCAGGTGGCGCGCGACCTCATCGCCCGCATCCCGCGCCTGCACGACATCGCCGAGATGGTCGCGCGCCAGGACGCGACCGATCAACCCGCCGTCAGCCGAGCGGCGGCGATCGGCGGTCGCATGTTGGCGGCGGCGACCACGTTCGAGGAGATCCTGTCGCTGGGCGGCAGCCGCGACCAGGCGTTGGCGGCACTCGAACGCGAGCGTGACAGCTTCGACGGCGGTGTGATCGAGGCACTGGCCACGGCACCGATCCCGGACCACAGGGATGCCAGCCGCATCGTGCCGCTGTGCGAGGTGGAACTCGGCATGGTGGTGCAGGAGGACATCGTCGATCTCGACGGCCGCGTCGTCCTCGCCAGCGGGCACACCGTCACCGATGGCGCCCTGCAGCGCCTGCGCAATCACGTCGGCCTCGGCCGCATCGACCAACGGGATTGCCTGGTGACGATGCCAGTGGAGGCCTGCGGTGCCGCGCCGATCACCCCGCACGGCCGGCGGCATGCGGCGGTGATGGCAGGGCGGGACCGGTAGCAGGCCGGACGTCGGATCGTGAACAGACCTCAGTACAACACGGTCTCGACGCCGTTGCTCGTGCGCAGTGTGGCCAGCGAGAACGACTCGAGGATGACGGCCTGGGCCGTGATCGGTATGCCGGCGAAGCCGGAGCCGAGGTTCAACGTGAAGGTGCCGGTGCCCGACCCGGGGTTGCCCGCCGCGGTGAAGAACAGCCCGGCCGTGAACACCAGCGGCGTGACGTGCTGCGGGCAGGCGCCGGGGAACGGCAGCGGCGTGTTGTCCTGGTAGTTGCCGAAGGCGAAGGTGCCGATCGACGACGGAGCCACGCCGGTCACGTCGTAGGTCAGCGCACCACCCGAGCCGCCGAAGCCGCTCGCGGTCAGCGCCGGCGTGATGCCGCCGGCTCCCTGGCAGCCGGTGCCGTACTCGTGAAACAGCGTGACCGCGAAGATGTAGACCTTCCGGTTGCTGAAGTCCGAGATCGCGAGTGTCTGCGAGGCATCGTCGTAGCTGAAGTCATAGGCACCAGAGCCGGTCGCGGCCGTGAACGTACCGTAGTCGATGACCAGATCCGCGGCATCGCTGGTGCGCGTGCAGTGGACGACGAGATCGAAGCTCTGGCCGTTCGAAGCCATCGCGCGGTCGTTCCAGAAGATCACCCGCTCGTGCTGCTGCCGCACGACGGCGAGGTTCTGCATGTTGACGAAGTCGGCGCGCGTCGGCATCACCAGCACCGTGTTGTTGGTCAGGACGTTGCCGCCGACGCGTTCGGCGAACACGAGCTCGTTGCTGCGCCGCAGCCAGATGTCGCCCGTGAACGGGTCGAAGTCCATGTCGCGCCAGAGCGTGCCGGTGCCGGCGTTGATGATCATCCCGGTAGACGGCGTGTAGATGTCGGCGCCGGTCTGATTATCCTGCAAGGATCGGCGCCCGGAGCTGAACGTCGTCCACGCGGTGCCCCAGTCGACGGCGCCGAAGAAGCCGGGATCGAAGGCGACGCCGCTGCCGCCGCGGATGTCCTTCGACCACATCGGGGTGCCGTTGAGATCCCAGGTCGTGAGACCCTCGGGAATCGATGCGCCGGTATCGAGCGCGGCGGCGAGCTGGCCGGTGGTGATGTCGAGGCCGCTGTAGCCGCGGCTGCCCGGCGTCGCGGCGTAGACGCCGAAGGGCGTGCCGTAGGTGGGCGCCGTCAGCGCGTTGCTTACCTTGACGATCGCGGTCGTGCCCGAGCTGGCGGCATTGTTGAAGCCGGCAACGAACAGGTCGGTGCCGTCCCAGGCGACCGCCGAAGGATTGACGCCGATGTACTCGGGGTTGGTGGCGACGGACGTGCTGCTGACGTCGACAGTGCCGAGGTGCGTGAGCGTGACCTGAGCGCCGAGCGCGACGGTGCACGAAGCGATGACGATTGTGGTTCGTAGCATGGGTCAGGTTGTTGAGAGACGGAAAGCGCTGCCGCCGGATCCGCGGCGACTTTTCGAGGTATAGCATCGCCGGGCCGCATCGCGGAGTGTCGGCCTTCGCATATCGGGCTGCGAAGGCGATCGAATGCGGCGTGGCGCAGCCACCGCTGCGTGCGGAGACGTCACTGCCGCCGGCGCACGACGAGCACGACCCGCTCCCCCGCGCCGAGCGCGCCGATCTCGGCCGCGGCCAACGCCTCGAGCTGCGCCTTCTCGACGAGCCCACCGAGATCGACGACCTGGCCGGGCTTGACCAGCTGGACCTCGGGCACGACGAGCCCGGCGTCGCCCCACGTCGAGAAGCGTTCGAGCAGGTCGTGCAGCCGCCCTTCCACCTCGCGCGCCGGCGACACCTCGCAGTGGGCATCGGCGGTCACGTAGCGGACGATGCCCTCGGCATCGATCGCGCAGACCGGCTGACGATAGACCTTGAACAGTCCGAGCAGCACGCGGACCGCGCGCTCGGCCGTGAACAC
>JAGQRA010000183.1 GCA_020425885.1 Planctomycetota bacterium
CAGTGCGAGCTGCGGCCCGATGGCTCGTTCCTGCTTGCGTACCAGCCGCGGCGCCCGTTCGTCGTCGTGGTCGAGTGCGGCGGTACGACCATGGCCGACCGCGCAATCGATGAGGCCGCGAACGGCACCCTGCGCTGCGACTTCGTGCTCCGGACGAGCGGCTTCGTCCGCGGTCGCGTCGTCGATGGCCGCGGCCAGGGGCTCCCTGGTTGGCACGTCGCCGGCAGCGGCGAGGACGGCAAGCGCCGCGTCACCTGCCTGACGGCCGCCGACGGCGCGTTCCGCCTGGCGCAGGACCAGGCCGAGGTGACGACGGTGTCGGCATGGGCCGATGGCGCCGAGGCACCCGCCGTCGTGCGCGCGCATGTCCGCGGCGGCGACGAGATCGAGCTGCGCGTGCCCGAGACGTCGATCCCGCGCGGCGCCGTGCGCGGCCGCATCGTCACCGCCGCTGGCCAGCCGGCCGCAGGCTGCCGCCTGATACTCTCCGGTCCCGGAGCCACGCAACGGCTCAGCACGCCGGCCGACGGCACCTTCGCGTTCTCGGGCTTGGTGCCGGCGACATGGTCGCTCGAGTACCAGCACGGCGGCAACCGCACCGCACTCGATGACGCGATCGACCTGGTATCGACCATGGCGCAAGACCTCGGCGACCTCGCGTTGCCCGCGGTCGCGACGCTCGTGCCCGAACTCGTCGATGCCGACGGCCGCCCCTGGACCGCCGAGCCGGTCGGCATCCTGCTGCGCGATGGCGACGGCCATCAGGTCGACGTCGACCACTCGACTGCCGACGGCGTGCTGCGTGTGACCGCGCCGCCCGGCGAGTATCGACTGAGCGTGAGCGCGACCGACGTGCTCGCGCCGTCGCTGCCGGTCACGCTGACCGCGAATGCGACGACGACCGTACGGGTGCCGCTCACGATCGGCCGCACCCGGCGCCTCACTTTCAACGCCGACGGCCGCGAGAAGCCCGTGGTCGGCACGCCGTTGCACGTCACCGTGCGCGCTGCAGATTCGGCCGTCGTCCTCGAGCGCGACATCACCAGCCTCTATCCGGATCTGCGCGGCTTCCGCTACTGGTACGTGATGCAGGCGTTCGCGTTCGGCCGCTACGAGGTCGAGGCCTCGACCGCGGAAGGCCTGCGCTATCGTGGCTCGATCGACGTCGACGAGGACCTCGACGCGCCGACGACGGTCGACGTGCCGCAGTCGCGGTGAGATCCGCTGCCCACGGCCGGAAGATCCAGGCACCGGAAGGCTCCCCGAAGGCCGCCCAGGAGGTAAGCTCGATCACCCGCATCGCGATCGCGCCGCGGGTTCGCTCCCTTGCGCCGGTTGACCGATTTCGACGCACACCCGATGAAGTCCTCCCACCGCCTCCTGATCCTCGGCCTCCTCACCCTTGCCTTCGCCGCCTGCAACAGCGGCGGCAAGGGCACCACCGGCGAGAACACGGTCCCGCTGTGCGAGCCCGGCGAGTTCCGTCCGGCGGTGCCGGCCGGCATCGGCCTCGCCGGTCTGATGCAGGGCACCTGGGAGATCGACAGCTTCGAGCTGATGCCGGACCCGCGCAACGTCAACGCCGGCGCGTCGCCGCCCTTTGTTCGCATCGGCTTCAACGACGGCGTCGTGTCGTGGCCGGATGGCGCGTATCCGGTCAATGAACCGGGTGCCCCGCGCTCGGACGACGTGACCCTCGACACCGACTTCTACTGCAACGAGGTGTCGAACAGCGTCACGTTCTACGCCTTCGGCACGACGTGGTCGAACAGCCGCACCGGCCTCAACGGCGCCACCCGATTGGGCGCGGTCATCGGCACCACCAACACCACGAGCGCCGAGGCGATCGTGATCGAGCAGCAGGTCGTGCGCGGGGCCTACGAGGTCGACCGGTTCGCGGTCTGGCACGTCGAGTTGAGGCAGTAGCGGCGGGCGCGAAGCGAAGCATGCGCAGCTCGGCTGGTCGGGGCGATGTTCGTGGAGGCAAACGGGCAAGGCGCGCTGCAGCTCGCCTCGCAGCGCGTGCGATTGTCGGGGATGAGCCGCACGCAAGGTCTCGATCTCCGAGCGAACGGCAGCGACGTTCAAGGCCCCGTCTCGCGTTCGAGGCTCTGCCGAGTCCGTCAGTTCGGCGGCAACCTGTCGCCACCGCTCGTCACGCGGGCGCCGCGTCCTCTGCAATGCGCGCCTGCAAGAGCTTGCGGACCAGTGCCACCGGGAGCCCGTCGCGCGGATCGAAATGCAGCGCGCTCTTTGTCTGACTGTAACGCGCCACGCTCTCCTTGAGCGTCGTCAGCGTTGAGCCGCTGAACGGGTAGTACGAGCAGCCCTTCGCAGTCGCCTGGAATCCGGCGACGACGTGCCCACCGACGCGGAAGGCCGGCATCTGATAGCTGATGCACTCTTCGGCTTCCTTGATGATCGAATGAATGGTGCGGCGCAGCTTCATGAGCGCGTCGCGCCGGTCGGCGGGGACGCCCGCCAGGTACTCGTCGATGGTCTTGGGGTTTCGCAAGGGACACCACTTGGGAGCTGA
>JAGQRA010000184.1 GCA_020425885.1 Planctomycetota bacterium
ACGCAGCTCGGCGCGCAGCCGTTCGACCCGGGCCAGCAGTTCGTCCTTGGCGACGCGATCGGCGAACGCGACCTCGACGCGTGGATCGGGCTGCACGGTGACCGAGGTCGCGCGCGACTCGCCCTGGAAGCGGACCGTCACCTCGTAGTCGCCGGGCAGCACCTCGCGGCCGGCGGGTGGCAGCTTCGGCTCGTCCTGCAGCGCGCGGCTGGCCCCGGGGATGCCGTCGCGCTCGAGCCGCCAGATGATCCGGTTGAGCCCGAGGTGGACCTTGTGACGGAAGGTGCGGATGAGCCCGCCGCCGGCATCGCGGACCTCGATCGTGACCTCGTCCTTCGGCGCCTCGTCGGCCTTCGGCTCGGTCTTCGACTCGGTTGCTTCGCCGGTGTCCTTCTTCTCCGCGGCCGGCTCCGCGGCCTTCTTCTGGTCGGCGCGCTCCTCGACGCGCACCTTCTGGCGGTCCTTGTCGGGGTGCTCGAGCTCGTCGGCATTGACGATGACGTCGACGAAAGCGCCGCGTTCGCGCGTCTCGCCGCGGAACTCGTTGCCACCGGGGAAGCGCGTGCTGGGCGTCTGCGCGGTGGTCCATGCGATCGCGGGCCTCACCGGAAACAGATGCAACTTGGCGGCGAGGATCTCGGGCGTGAGCTCGCGCAACGGCGTCAGCTCGTCGACGACGAACAAAGATCGGCCGTGCGTGGCGACGACGAGGTCGCCGGTGCGCGGGTGCGTCGTGATCGCCATCGCCGAGCACGCCGGGATGCCGTGCCGCCAGCGCTGCCACGAATTGCCGCCGTCGAAGGTGACGAACAGGCCGAACTCGGTGCCGAGCCATAGCAGATCCCGTTGCCGCGGGTCCTGTTCGATCACCAGGCAGTAGCCATCGATCGCGTCGGTGGCGAGCGATGTCCAGCTGGCGCCGTAGTCGCGGGTGACGAACACGTACGGCTTCCAGTCGGCCTGACGGTGACCGTCGAAGACGGCGTAGGCCGTCGCCGCGTCGAACTTGCTGGCCTCGACGTGCGGGCACCAGGTGTTGCGCGGCAGTTCACGGATGCGATCCTCGATGCCGGTCCAGCTCTGGCCGTTGTCCCGCGTCACGCTCAGGCGGCCGTCGTCGGTGCCGGCCCAGATGACCCCGCGCTGTACCGGGCTCGGGGCGATCGTGATGATCGTGCAATGGTTCTCGGCGCCGGTCGCGTCCAGCGACAGGCCGCCGCTCTCGTCCTGCTTCTGCCACTCGGGATTGTCGGTGCTCAGATCGGGCGAGATCACCTCCCAGCTGCCGCCGTGATCCGGGCTCCGGTGCACGAACTGGCTGCCGTAGTAGATCGTCGCGGCGTCGAAGGGATCCTGCGCGATCGCGGCGTTCCAGTTGAAGCGCAGTTCGATGCCTTCGGGAGCCGGCGGCCGGATCGATCGGCGCGAACCGGTGCGCAGATCCCAGCACACCAGCGCACCACCCTGGCTCATGGCGTAGCCCTGACGGCAATCATCCGGGAACGGCAACGTCGCGAAGCCGTCGCCGAAGCAGACCTCCTGCCAGTGCAGATTGCGGATGCCGCCGTTCTCCCAGACGTTGGACGGCCCGCGCCAGCTGCCGTTGTCCTGCAGGCCACCGTAGATGTTGAACGGCTCCTCGTCGTCTGTGGCGACGTGATAGAACTGCGCCAGCGGCAGGTTCCTGCAGAAGCGCCAGGCGCTGCCGCGGTCCTCGCTGACGTAGACGCCGCCGTCGTTGCCGAGCAGGATGCGATCGGGATCGGTGGGGTCGATCCACATCGCGTGATGATCGGGGTGCGCCGAACCCCAGCCGACGAGCCCGTCGAACGTGCGACCGCCGTCGGTCGAGACGTCGACTACCGTGTGCATGTTGTAGATGCGATTGCCGTCGCGCGGGTCGACGCGGATGTCGCAGAAGTAGAACGGGCGCGGCGCGATGTCGTCGCTGCTGTTGAGCGTGGCGAAGGTGAGGCCGCCGTCCTGGCTGCGCAGGAGCACGCTCTTCTTGGCCTCGACGAGCGCGTAGACGATGTGGGGGTCGCTCGGCGAGATCGCCAGGCAGCTCTTGCCGAGCTCGCCGCCGGGAAGACCGTCGTCGGCGCTGAGCCGGGTCCAGGTATCGCCGCCGTCGGTAGAGCGATGAATGCCGGAACCCGGGCCGCCCGACCTGAAGGACCACGGCCAGCGGCGGTGCTGCCACATCGAGGCCATGAGCTTGTCGGGGTTGCGCGGGTCCATGACGATGTCGCAGCAGCCGGTGCGTTCGTCGACGTAGAGCACCTTCCGCCAGGTCTTGCCGCCATCGCGCGTGCGGAACAGGCCGCGGTCTTCGTTCTCGCCCCAGCTCGTGCCGAGAGCGGCGACGAAGACGGTGTCGGGATCCGAGGGATCGATGACGATGCGATGGATCCGCTCGGTCCTCTCGAGCCCGAGGTGCGTCCACTTGCGGCCGCCGTCGCGCGTCAGGTAGACGCCGCGACCGACGCTCGCCGAATTGCGGGGGTTGCCCTCGCCGGTGCCGACCCAGACCACATCCGGCGAGCGCGGGTCGATGGCGATGGCGCCGACCGAACAGCAGTTCTGGTCGTCGAACACCGGCGCGAACGTGATCCCGGCGTCGGTCGACTTCCACACCCCGCCGCTGGCGGCTCCGGCCCAGATGATCTTGGGATCACCGGGGACGCCGGCGACGGCGCCGATGCGGCCACTGCAGACTGCCGGGCCGATACTGCGGGCCTCGAGGTCGGCGAGCAGCGTGAGGTCAATCGCCGATGGCGCGGCGTCCTGCGCGGCGAGGCTGGCCACGAACAGGGGAAGGGCGAGAGCGATCGAGGTTCTGGTGGCCATTGTGCGGCACCATACTTATGGCTCCTGTGGGTTGCAGCGACGTTCCACCGCGACGTAGCCGACGGGCAACGACCGTTCGGGCTCTGCGCTTCCGCCGCCATGTCCGGGACACGCCGCTTCGTCACTCTGCTCGCCGTTCTCTCTCTCGGCCTTGGCAGCGGTGGATGCACGCTGGTCAAGCCGGTCGTGGGGGCCGTGACCGGGCCCGTCTACGCCGTCGCGGCCATTGCCAGCGGCAGCAATGGCAACCTCGGGTGCTGCTGCGATGGTCGAGCCATCTGCGCGATCCTGGTCGCGGGTTCCGCGGTCGGCGCCGTTGCCGGGCTCGTTACCGGAATCATCAGCGACATCCAGGTACTGAACGGCCGTGCGCACGACCCGGTGAACAACTGGTGGCAGCCCTTCGAGACGAACACCTCGTCGACGGGGCACTGGTAGGGGGCTGGAGAAAGGAAGCGGGTTCGGTACTCCAGCCTCAGCTGTCCCAGCGGATCTCGATCGTGGCCGCGATGTCCGGATGCAGGCTCTTGTGGACCGGACAGCTGCGGGCGGCGGCCTCGAGCAGCTTCTTCTGATCGGCGGTGTAGTTGCCCGGGATCGTGAGCTTGACCGGCAGCCGGCCGATGCGTCGCGGGGTCGCATTCATGTGCTTCTCGACTTCGACGCCGGCGCCTTCGAGTCCGAGTCCGTGACGCCGGCCGACGATCGCCATCGTCGTCAGGATGCAGGTCCCGAGCGCGGTGGCCACGAGGTCGGTAGGCGAGAAGTAGCGACCGAGACCTTCGTTGTCCTTCGGTGCGTCGGTCGACAGGTTCGAATCGGACGGGCCGTGGGTCGCCTTGCAGCATAGATCGCCCTGATAGGCAGCAGTGATGGTCACCATGGATCAGTGGGAGTTGAGGGTCTCGTAGGCGCGCTGGATCTCCTGGAAGCGTTCCGTGGCTTCGCGCTGGGCCACGGGACCGAGGTGGGTGTGCGCGTCGGGATGGAACCGCTTCACCAGTTCACGGTGGCGGCGGCGAATCAGGTCGGGGGTCGCGTTGTCGGGCAGGCCCAGCGCCTCGAATGCCTGTCGGCGCTTGTCGAGCGCGGCTCCGGGGCGGGTCGGCTGGCCGTGCTGCTCGCCGCGCAGCGCCTGCGCTCGCGCCAGGTGGAACAGCATGCGAGCGCGCGGTCCCGGAATGCCGAGTCCCTTGCTGACCTCCTGCAGGGCCGAATGCTCCGTCGGATCGAACCTGCCGTCGGCGAAGGCGACGAGGCAGCACCAGCAGAACAGGGTGTCGAGCTCGCCGTCGTCGAGGCCGGTGGCGATGCGCGCGGCGAGGCCGGCGCGGTCGTTGACCTGCAGTCGTTGGGTCTCCCAGAGTCGCAGTTCCTCGCCGTGGATCGGTTCGGCGAAGCGCTCGAGCACGAAGTGGCGGATGGTCGCCCGTTCGCGCTGACTCATCGGGCCATCGGCATCGGCGACCGCGACCAGCAGGTAGTAGATGCGCCGCGGCAGCGATGCGCGCTGGAAGGCGCGATTGGCCGCATCGCCGAAGGAACGGTGGGCATGCACCTCCCTGGTCAGCAATCGGACGGTGGGACCGATCGAACCGATCGCCAACAGGAAGCCGCCGACGCCGAGCAGCACGGCCAGCGGTCCGGCCACGCGCCCGGTGCCGACGAGCAGCAACAGCGCGATACCGATCGCGACTCGACCGTACCAGTACTGGGGCTTGCTGCGCAGCATGCGAGCCGCGCACGGTAGCCAGTCGGCCCGGCGGTCGCGAGCTGGATGGGCGGCGCGAGCAATCGGCATCGACCGCCGCTTCGCGCTACTTCGGTGCGACGACCACGGTCACGGCGGGCTCGTTGGCGATGACGCGGCGCTGCAGCAGCGTGCCGGCCCGACCGTGATTGACGCGGAAGTCCCAGGTTCCGGGGCAGAGCGGGCCGAGTTCATAGCAGCCAGCGGCCTGGCGTTCGACGAGCAGCATGGCGGGCAGCCAGGGGCCGTCGTTGCAGCGGGCGGTCAGGCTGGCACCCGCCAGCGGGCGGCCGTGGTCATCGACGGCATGCACCGTCGTGCGGGCGCCGTGGGTCAGCGTGAGCACGAACTCGGTCGGCCCGGAGGGGTCGATCTCGCGAACTTCACTGGCACCCGGGGCGAGGCCCGGCGCGCGGCCGACGACGCGGGCAGCTCCGCTCGGCATGCCGCCGAACCACGCCCGTCCCGAAGCGTCGGTCGTCGCCAGGCCGAGTGATCCGAGCGGTCGCCCCTCGGCATCGACGAGGAGCACCGTCGCGCCGAGGATCGGCGAGCCACCGTCGGTGGTCACCAGCACGGATGCCGTCGCGGCCGGCCGGGCGCGCAGCACGACCGGCGCGCTCGTCGTGCCGGCGAGGATGCGGATCCCCCGCTGCGTCGCGGCGCCGTCTCGCTGGCCGAGGCTCTCCGCCGCCACCACGCCGTAGGTGCCGTCGCCGAGGCCCGAGAACGTGAACCCACCCGCGGCATCCGTCAGGGTCATGCCGAACATGTCGTCACGTTCGGGAGCGTCTTCGTTGACGAGTCGCACCAGCGCGGCCCGCAGCGGTTCACCGGTTGCCGCATCGAGCACCGTGCCGAGCAGTTGGCCACCGGGCAGCTCGATCTGCGAGGTGTGTTCGGTCTTGCCGGCTGGGAACTCGATCGACTGCGGCGATCCCACCGGCGCCAGCGTCAGTCCACTGCGGATGCGCACCTCGTAGGTGCCGGGCTCGATGTTGCCGATGATCGCCTTGCCATTCGAGAACACGGTGGCCCGAAGTCGGCCGGTCGAGGACGTCGCCTCGAGGATGCCGCTCGGCAACGGCTGGCCGCCGATCTCGACGGTGATGGCCCAGCGCGTGCCGACGACCAGATCCTCGGCATCGAGTTTGACCTCGCTGCTCTCGCCGGCACGAACGGTGCAGCGCTGCGACACGACCGAAGACGAGATCTTCTGCATCAGCTTGCCGAGGTCGAGGCCTTGACCCGGCCGGAAGCTCTGCGTGCCGATGCTGCCGAAGATCCCGTTCGGCATCGCCTGCACCACGTACGGACCGGGATCGAGGTTCTCGATGCGGAAGGTGCCGTCCTCGGCGATGTCGGCGCCGAACGACATCTGGGTCTGTTGATGCTGCGCCATCAGCATGAAGTCGTGCACGTGATTACCGCGCCCCGGCAGCAGCACGCCCTCGATGGTGCCGCCGTGGCCCAAGGTGATGGCGACACCCTCCACGGTGGCCCCGACTTCGAGCTCGAGACGCTCGCTGCGACCGCTGGCATAGCCGTCGGCGCTGGCGAGGAGCTGCAGCCGTTTCGGCGGCAGCGGGCCGAGCAGGAATCGTCCGTCGGCATCCGTTCGCGTGTTGATGGTCGCGCCGCCGAACATGGCCAGCATCGGATTGTCCGCCATCGCCCCCTGGCGCCGCCGCACCAGGGCGCCCCGTACCGGAACACCGCCCTCGTCCTGGACGATGCCGCTCACCATCGCGCCGCGCACGAGGCGGAGCGTGCCGACATCGACATCGCCGTCCTCGAACCGGACATCGACGCTTTCCGTGCTGCGGCCCTCGGCCTCGACCTCGAGCGTGTAGCTGCCGGGAGCAATGCCGGTGAGCGCGAAGCTGCCGTCCGACTCGGTGATCGCGACCTGGTGAATCGGCGCGCGAATGACCAGGAACATGGTCTTCAACACCTTGATGCCGAAGGACCCGATCGGCGCATCGTCCTCGTCGGCGACGACCCGACCGCGGATCGCGCCGAGTTCGGCCAGGGTGATGTCGACATCGGTGTCGCCCATGCGTATCCCCTTGGTGAAGGTCGCGGCATAGTCCGGATGGCCGGCGACGACCAGGAACTCGCCGTCATCGGCGAGCCCCGACAGTCGGTAGCGGCCCTCGGCATCGGTCCTGACCCCGCTCTCGGCCACCTGGGCGAGATGGGCCGAGCCGAGCTGTTCGGCCATGTCGCCCAGCAACGGGATCTCGGTGGCCGGGTGGTGGGCGACGGCGGCGGCGGCCAACGGCTTGCCATCGGGGGACAGGACGCGGCCCGTCACCACTCCGCCTTCGCGCAGGACCAGCTCGACGTTCTGCGGTTCGCTCCTGGCGTCGAGATCGATCGTCGCATCGGCGGCGGTGTAGCCGGATGCCATCGCCTCGACGTGGACCCGGGTCGGTTCGATGCTCGGAATAACGCAGGTGCCGTCGGCCGCGGTGTGACCCCGCCGGCTCTGCAGCTGCGGGAACATCGAGGTCCCGCCTTCCTCGGCGGCCCGCACCGCGACCATGGCTTCGGCGATGCCCGCGCCGGCTTCGTCCACGACCGCCACGCGCAGCGAAGCCGCGTTCTGCACGGCCAATGCGACCTCACGGGTCTCGCCGGCGACCAGCGGCTGCTGTCTGGCGAAGGCGAAGGCCTGCTCGCCCTCGGCCATCAACACGACGGTCGCGCCCGGGATCAGGCCGCCGAACTCGAACGTCAGCTCGGCATCCGGTTCGGTCCTGAGCCGTCCCATGCTCACCATGGCGCCGAGGAACGAGCGCATGTCGCGCAGCATCGACATCGGATCGGGCTCGAGCATCGCGCGCAGCGCGGTGATCGCGCCGGCCCGCTCGCCGAACAGCCTGCCGCGGATGCAGGCGCCGAGCATCGGTGCGAGGACCACGTTCGATGCCGTGCCCGTGGTCGGGACGTGCACGAGCTCCGGGGTCGGCAGCGTGTAGAGTTCGTGTTCGAGCGTCAGTCGCAGATGACGGATCGGCGCGCGCAGCGTGAAGTTGCCCTGGTTGTCGACGCTCGCGCTCGCGATCGGATCGCCGACCAGGACGAATGCCGGCGCCTGACCACGCTGGTTCAGACCTCGCATCATGACGGCGGAGCTGTCGGTCGGTTCGCCGCGGTAGGCGACGACGCGAACGTCATCGAGTCGCGGACAGCGGCGATCGCCGAGCACGAGTCCTTCGACGAGGTATGGCGCCGGATCGACCGGTTGCGGCGTCACGTCTTCGCGGCTGCCGCCGTCCACCGCGGCGGGGCCGCTGCTCGGCTCCGCCGGTGTCACCGCGCCGGCGTCGCCGTTCGTGGCAACATCTTCCGGCGTCGAGCCGGGGCTCGGCGCCGCGCCGGGTTCGATGCCGCGCCACAGCAACAAGGCGACCAGAACTGCGACTGCCAGGACGAGGGCGAGCGGGAGCAGGCGTTGCATGGGCCCAGGGTAGCCGAACGGTATCCGTTCCCGTCGACCTGCATTCCTGCCTCGATGTCAGGTCCGCTTCGGTCGAGCGGTGCCGAGCAAGCTGATCACGATCAACGCGATACCGATGCAGCTCGGCAGGTCGGGATGTACGCCGAAGACGATCGCGCCGAGCACTGTCGCGATCGCGATCTGCAGGTAGCCCATGGTCGTAGCACGGGCCGCCGTTGCCCGCGACAGCCCGTGCGTCAGCGCCATCTGTCCGAGCTGGGTCACGGTGCCGATCGAACCGAGCAGCAGCCAGCCGATGGCGTCGGGCCAGACCCACTGCGTCACGGCGAACGGTGCCGAGATCGTGACGGTGACGACCGGAAACCAGAACACGACGACGAGCGCGTGCTCGGTGCGACCGAGGCTGCGGACGGTGACATAGGCGAAGGCCGACAGGACCGCCGCGGTCAATCCGACCGCGACGAAGCGCCAGTCGAGTTCGACGGCGCGTTCGCCGCCGAACAGCCAGACCGGCTGCGCGATCAGCAGCACGCCGACGAGGCAGGTCGCGATCGCGCCGAGCACGCGCGGCTCGAGCCGTTCGCGCAACAGCCACGCCGCCAGCAGCGCGGTGAACAGCGGCGAGGTCTGCTGGATCACCGTGGCCTCGGCCAGGGGCAGGTGGACGATCGCGGCGTAGAAGCAGATCAACGCCGTCGAGCCGAACACCCCGCGCATCAGCAGCAACCCCGTTCGTGTGCCGAGCGGCCACAGACCCGCGCGCCACAGCAGCAGCGAACTCAACAGCAGCGTCACCAGGCCGCGACCGAAGACGACCTGCATCAACGGCATGGTCGCGCCGGCGAGCTTGACGAGCAGGCTCATCACCGCGAACCACATCGCGGATTGCGCCATCAGCAGCATGCCCCCCGCCTGGGGAAGCGCGGGTGCCTCTGCGGCCGGAGCCGGACTCACGGCCGCTTCAGACCGAGCGCTTCGGCGAAGCCGGCATGTCGGTCCTGGCCCGGACTCGAGGTCATGAGGCCCTGCAGCTCGACGATCGTGCCGCCGTCGTCGCCGAGCAGGGAGGCGATGTAGTGGCCCGCCTGCTCGCCGATGCGGCGGTTGCTGCCGCCGACGAAGCTGGTGTAGTCGTCGCTGCCCAACCGGCGGTCGATGACGATCACCTTGATGCCCGCCGCCATTGCCTCCTTGCAGGCCGCGGCCAGGGCCAGCGATTCCTTCGGCGAGATCAGGATGCAGTTGAAACCCTGGGCGATGAAATCGCGCACGATGCCGCGCTGCTTCTCGACGTCGTCATCGGCGGCGCGGTAGTCGAGCACGACCTGCGGATAACGGTCGGCAGCCGCCTGCAGGTCGCGGCGCATCGCGACGCGCCACGGCTCGTCATCGGTGCACTGCGCCATGCCGAACCGGAACACGACGTCGTTGGCGGGCTCGGTGGTCAGGATGGCGGCGTGCTGTCGTCGCAGGCCGGCCAGCGCGAAGTCGCCGGGCGCGGCCTCGACCTCGCCGCCGGCAGCGAGGTTGGCCTTGGTGAACAGGCGGGTGCCGAGTTCGAATTCCTTCGGCACGTCGATGCCGGAGACCGCGAGCAGTCCGAGATCGATCGCCGCCGCACCGCAGGTCGGGTACTCGAACGTCGCGTCGAGCAACCCCTGGGCAACGTACTCGAGCCCTTCGCCGGCAAGGCCATCGACGCCGATGATCCTGACCCCGGTGCGCCCCTTCTGTTTGCAGGCCTGAGCGGCGCCGTGTGCCATCGGGTCGTTGTGGGCGTAGATCACGTCGATCTGCGGAAACCGCTCGAGCACCGATTCCATCTCGGTCCGCGCGACATCACCCTTCCAGCGGGCATCGGATTGGTGGACGACGCGGTACCTGCCATCGGCGCTCTGCATGACGGCGCCGTTGCCACAGGCGGCAAGGGTCGCGAGGGCGAGGATGCAGACGACGGTGCGCTGGTTCATGGACGGCGTTCCTGCAGCAGGACGGCGATGAGGATGATGCAGCCTTGGACGCACAGCCGCCAGTGTGATGGTACGCCGTTGAGGGCCAGCACCTTCTCCAGCATGCCCAGGGTCAACACGCCGAGAACCGCGAGCCACAGGCTGCCGCGACCGCCTTGCAGGCTGACGCCGCCGACCACGACGGCGGCGATCGTCTGCAGTTCGAGCAGCTCGCCATCGCCGGGATTGCCGTGCACGTTGCGGGCCACGCTGCAGACCGCGGCCAACGCGGCGAAGGCGCCCGAGGTGACGAAGGCGGTCACGAGCACGCGCCGTGTCGGCACACCGGCCAGGCGGGCCGCTTCGGGATTGGCGCCGGCGGCGAGCAGGTGACGCCCGTACACCGTGCGCTGCAACCACACCGCGGCGAGCACCGCGAAGG
>JAGQRA010000185.1 GCA_020425885.1 Planctomycetota bacterium
CCACCTCGATCGCGGTGAGCTGGCCCTGGTCGAACGTGAACGCGCTCTCGCCATTGCCGGCGATCGTGACTGCGCCGCGTCCGCGCAGCCGGCGATGACCGCGATCGGCGACGTCGATCGCGGAGATCTCGCCGAAGGCGCCCGCCGTCGCGATGCGCCGCCCGACGGGGTCGAGGTCGATCTTCGTGGCCTGGATCAACGCCAGCGGCGATGACGCCGCCTCGCCGGCCACGTAGCGGTCGATGCGCCACCAACCCGCCGCCACGATCGATCCGTCGGCGTCGCGCGCGAGATCGCGACAGGAACCGTTGCGGGTCGAGATCGAGCGCAGTCGCCGCCCGGACGCCGGATCGACGACCTCGATCGTGTGGGCGCTGGTGCCGACCCACAGCTGATCGCCGTCCGCCGAGAACACCAGCGACGCCAGCGTCCGGCTGCCCAATGGCAGGCGGAGGCGCGCCGTGCCGTCGCTCGCGAGCAGGAACAACACGCCGTGATCGGTGCCGACCGCGAGGGTCTCACCGGAGTCGTCGTAGAGCATCGCCGTGACCGGCTCCCCGAGGGCCGCGAGCTGTCGCGGCGGCGAGCCGGAGTCGGCGCACGCCCACACCTGCCCGGCGCCATCGCCCGACGCGAACCCGGCGCCGTGCGGCATCCACGCAACCGCGGTGACGGCCTGATCGTGCCGATGCACGGCCGACGGTCCGAGGCCCCGTTCGAGGTCCCACACGGCGACGCTGCCCTCGGCGTCGCCGGTGACCGCGAACGGCAGGGCCGGCGAGGCGGCGATCGCCGTGAGTCCTGGTCCGACGTCGCCGAGGACGCGACGGGTCTCCAGCGTCGTCGGATCGAGCAGCTGCAGGCGCCCGTCGTCGCTGACCAGGATCGCGCCGTCGCCGGACCGCGTCTGCGCGACATCCGAGCTCTGCAGGCGGCGGGTCGCCAGGATCGGGTTGCGCTCCGCGAGCTCGACGAGTGCCCAGTGTGTCGCACGCGGGATCTTGCCGAGCAGATGCTGCGTGCGGAGCGATTCGGCGGCGCTCGTCGGATTCGCGAGCCGCACGGCCTGGCGCGCCGCGCGGAAGCGGCTGCGATCGAGCTCGATGGCGAGCTGTTTCGAGGTCGCATCCGAATCTTCTCGCGCGCGGTCCGCGGCCAGCCAGAGGTTGCCGGTGGCAATCGCCGCGGCCAACAACGCGACGACGAATACGGCCGAGCTGAGGGACAGCCCCCGGTTGCGGGCGATCCACTTGCGCAGCTCGGCGAAGCGGCCCACCGCGTAGGCCTTCACCACGCGCAGCTCGAGGAAGGCGCGCAGGTCCTCGCCGAGCGCCACGACGCTGGCGTAGCGATCGCCCGGCTGCCGCGCCATCGCGCACTCGCAGATCGCGCGCAGCTCGCGTGGCGTGGAGTCGGCCAGCGCTGCCGGCGGCGCGGCCGTCAGCGCCGCGAGCACCTCGTCGGCCGAGCGCCGGGATCCGGGCGTCTGGTAGGGCGGCGAGCCGCTCAGCAGATGATAGAGGATCGCGCCGATCGCATAGACGTCGACGGCCGCGGTGACGGCACCTGCGCCGGCCGCGGCCTGCTCGGGGGCCATGTAGGACGGCGTTCCGACCACGTCGCCGGCGCGGGTCAGCAGCGGCGACGAGTCGTCCTCGCCCGCGATCTCGGAGCGCAGCGTGTCCAACGTCGGCTCGGGCACGGCTCCGTCGGTGACGCGGGCGAGACCCCAGTCCATGACGTAGGTCTCGCCGAACGAGCCCACCATGATGTTGGACGGCTTGAGATCGCGGTGGATGACGCCCTTGTGATGGGCGTAGGCCATCGCCTCACAGACCCGCAGGAGCACGTGCAGCACGCGCGCCATCGACCAGTCCGATGCGCCCTGCGCCACCAGCCCGAGCAGCTCACCGAGATCGCGACCGCGGACGAACCGCATCGCGAAGAAGGGTCGACCGTCACCATCGAGCCCGAGCTCGTGGATCGGCACGATGCCCGGGTGATCGAGCTGGGCCGCGATCTGGGCCTCTTCGACGAAGCGCCGCTGGCTCCGGCCGTCGTCGCCGGTGCCGCGCTGGACCTTGAGCGCGACCTCCCGTCGCAGCTCCTGATCCCACGCCCGCACGACGCGCCCCATCGCACCGCGAGCGATCTCCGCACCGATCGCGTAGCGCGACCAGCGCTCGCCGCGCCCCCGAAGTCGGCCGAGCAATCCCGCGAACGTGGCCGAGTCCGCCGCCGTGCCGCCGCCGGGCGACTCGGCCAGCGTGCTGAACGCCGTGTTCATGGCCAGCCACCGCCGATGGATCCTCTGCAGCCGATCGGCATGACCCGGGTGGCACGCGACCCAGCTCGTGAAGTCGACCCGCTCACCGGCCTCGATGCGATCGAGGAAACCGGCGAACAGGTCCTCGGCGTCGGCGGCTGGAGGGAAGGGATCCAAGGTCACGCTCGGGGCGACTGGACCGGAGGAGTGCGGTGGTGCACTATCCTACGCGCCGCCGCAGCTGTGGCGGGCGATATGTCCGAAGGCGTCGAGGTGGACCAGCTCGTGACCCGGCATCTGCCGGCGCTGCGGGCGTTCGTCCGCTTGCGCATGGGGCGCGAACTGCGCGCCCGCGAGGAGAGCTGTGACATCGTGCAGTCGGTGACGCGCGAAGTCCTGCAGCACGCCGATCGCTTTCGGCACGGCGGCGAGACCGGGTTCCGTGAGTGGCTGTTCACGACCGCCCATCGCAAGATCGCGAACCGGCTGCAGCACTGGCGTGCAGACAAGCGCGCGCCGCGTCGCGAGGACCCCGAGCAGGTGCCCGCCGACCTCGCCGCGCTGGGCGTCTCGCCGAGCCGGCACGCGTCGGTCCGTGAGGAGCTGCAGGCGATAGAGGCCGCGTTCGACACGTTGTCCGAGGAACAGCGTGAGGTCATCAGCATGGCGAAGCTGCTCGGAATGTCGCACCGCGAGATCGCCGATCGCCTGGGCAAGACCGAGATCGCGGTCCGCAAGGTCTTGTCGCGCGGACTCGCACGCCTGGCCACCGCCCTCGCCGATAACGGCGAGGACGGCACCGGGTGATCGGCAGCCCGGCGGCCGTCACAGGCCGACGATGCTGCGCTGGGCGTTGCTGGTGCGGAAGTTCGACGGCCCGAAGGAGTAGCACTGTGTCAGGTACTCGAAGCCGATGAACGCCGTGGCGTTCGGCAGCGTGACCGCGAAGCTCGCGGTGCCGGCCGAGTTCGCGATCGCGACCTGATTGACCTCGATGCTGTTGAGCGCGACGCAGCCCGGCGCGCTGCCGTACGGCGTCAGCGAGGCCGGCAGCCGGATCCCGTTCCAGCTCGTGCTCGAGAACCCGATGCCGAGGATCGCGAGCGAGCTGCCGAATCCGGAGGTGCCGCGGTAGGTCAGGGCCGTGCCGATCCGAGGCAGGCCGATCACGGTCTGCGCATAGGCCGTCGGCGAGCCGCAGCCCGTGCCGAAGGACTGGACGCCGGCGAGGCTGTTGGTCCACGACTGCAGGGCCTGCCTGATCGTCGGCCGCAGCAGCTCGGGGATCGCGTCGGTGTAGATCGCGTTCGCCGCGTTGGTGTCGTTGTTGGAGTCGTTCACGAATGCTCCGAAGCCGTACTCGCGCGGCGTGATCACGTCGTTCTGGATGAACGGCAGCGAGATCCAACCGAATTCCGCGCGGTGGTAGTAGGTCGGGCCGCCGTTGGCGAGGATGTAGTTGCCGCCCTTGTGCGCCATCTGCGTGAAGTTGCGGAAGCTCTGGATCGTCGCCGAAGGCAGCGACAGCGCCGCGCCCTCGGTGTTGATGACGGCGGCCACGCTGAGGTCGTTGACGCTGTCGAGCATCAGCTCGTAGAAGGTCGGCCGATAGGGGCCGAGGTAGCCGTTGACGACCGCCTCGTGCAGCGTGTTGAGATCGCGCAGCGTGATCTGGTTGGGGTTGGCGATCGCCGGCGCGGCGCAACCGAGTCGATGGTTGAGGCTCGTTCCCGTCATGCCGAGACCCGCGGCCGTGCTGTTGATGTTGGCCTGCCCGAAGTAGGCAGCGATCGCCTGGGTGCGGGCGTTGTCGGAGTTCTCCATCATCGCCCGCAGGACGTCCTGCAGCGGCTGGCTGATCGGCCCGGTGTCGATCGGGCACGACGGATTGGTCGCGGAGTAGTTGGTGAAGACGTTGATCGGGGTCGTCAGCGCCACGGTGTTGAGGTAGACGTGCCGCATGGCGTGCACGTGGTGCAGCGTCTTCATCGTGCTCGCCGGTTCGAACCGGGCGTCGCCGTTGAGGTTGGCCAGATTGCCGCCGTTCATGCGCTGCAACCAGCAGCCGACCTGGCCGTTCGTGCGGGCCCGCATCGCGTTGCCGATGTCGGTGGTCAGCGCGTTGCTGTTGTTGATCGCGACCATCGCCCAGTAGCGCGTCGAGCCGACGACGTAGGACTCGAGGTCGATCGGTCGCACGCCGTAGTTGCCGAGCAGGTAGCTGATGTCGGCGCTCGACAGGCCGTACCACCAGTACCAGGCCGGCGAGTTGGTCTGGCGGATCATCACGCAGTCCCAGTTGCCGTTGCTGCGCGGCTCGAGGTCGTAGAGCCTGGCCTGGTTGGTGTTCAGGTACGAGCTGATCTGCGCCGGCGTGACGTTGATGTACCACCACCAGCTGCGCTGGTCGGCGCCGGTGTTGGCGATCATCACGGCGCTGTAGTAGGTCGTGCTGTTCACCACGTACGAGTCGAGATCGACGACGCGCGCGGAGTTGGTGGTCGCGGCGGTGCCGATCGTCGTGGTGCTGGTGTTGAAGTACCACCACCACGCCTTGGCGTTGGCGCCGGTGTTGTCGACCATGATGCAGGCGAAGCGCAGGTTGCCGTTGCCGTCGGCGTACGGCTCGAGGTCGATGAGTCGGGCCTGATTGGACGACAGGTAGCTCGAGACCTGGGCGCTGGTGAGTCCCGTGTACCACCACCAGCCGGCGGCGTAGGCGCCCGTGTTCTGCACGAACACCGCGTCGTAGATCGTGCCGCTGAGCAGGCTGACGCCGCGGTACTCGATGTCGACGAGCCGGTAGCCGTTGTTGATCTGGTTGGTGATGGCGCTGGCGGTGACGCCGACCAGATTCACGTGCGCGACCGGCGTGCTGAGTTCGCGGACGTCCTGAGAGGTCAGACCGATGTTGAGGCCGAGGATGGCGAGAGAGAGCTGACGAAGCATGTGGGGTTTCCGGTGCTGGAGGGGATCGGAGCGCACGAGCCGCTGTGCTGGCCGTTCGCGCCCTCCATCGCAATCCGCCTGCGACCGCCGACGTGACCGCGTCCTCGCGGCTTTTTTTGCGGCCTGGATTTCGCGCCATCGCATGCCGAGCCGTTCGCGCTCGTGGCGGCGGTGCTCGGTCGAGGGGGAGGCGTCCGCTCGGGGGCTTGGTACGCCGATGTCCCGCTGTTACGCCACGCGTCGCCTCGGCTATTGACCCGGGCCATGCCCCTGTCACGACGCCCCGCCGTCACGGCGGTCTTCGCCCTGTTCGCATGCTGTAGCCACTCGGGAAGGACCGCACCTGAGGCCACCGTGTCGGTGTCGGGTTTCGAGCCCGGTCCGGACGTGTTCCTCGACTCGACGCTGCGCGTCCGCTTCGACGCGCCGATCGCGCCGAGCTCGCTGACCCCGGCCGCGGTCAACCTGTTCGCAACGGCGGGCCCAGGGCGCGACATCGACGTGCGCGGCACATGGCGGGTCGACGGTGCGGCGGTCGAGTTCGTGCCCGAGCTGGCTCACGGTGACCCCGTCGTGACCGCTGGCGGATTGCAACCTGCGACGCTCTACGAACTGCGCATCCTCGGCGGCGAGTCCGAAGGCGCGCTGCGCGACATCGACGGCCGCGACATCGAACCGATCGCCCCGTTCCGCTTTCGGACGCGCGCGGGTCAGGAGCCGGCGCAGCTCTTCGGGCACGGACGGCCGGGCGGTCCGCGGCTCTGCGCGGTCGAGGTGACGCCGCAGGACGACGAAGGCAACTGGCAGCTCGGCCGCAGCTTCGTCCCCGCCGAGATGCGCCTGTCGTTCGATCAGCCGCTCGATCCGGGCGAAGACAACCTGCCGCGATTGCCGAATGCGGCGGCGCGCGGATCGATCGGTCTCGTCTACGACGATCCCGTCTACGGCGCCGACACCTGGATCGACATCGAGGTCGAACTCGAGAGCAACACCAGCGAAGGTGCGAAGGTCGTGCTGCGGCCGCGCGGCGTGCTGCCGACCGCGGCCGAGCTGCGGCTCAGCGTCGCGCCCGAGCTGCGCGACATCTTCGGTGAGGACAACTGTGGCCTCTTGGCAGAACCCTTGCGCAGGTTCCGGACCGAGCCGGCGCTCGAGCCGCAGTTCGATGCGTCGGTGTTGGCCTTCGATCGCGCCGAGGTGCTGGGGCCGCCGGACTTCCCCGAGGTCGAGGCCGTCGTCGTCGACTGTGCGCTGCGTGTTCCCGATGCGTTTCCCGACGTCGGTGACGACGTCGGCGATTGGCGGCCGGAGAGCATCGATACCATCCTTCGGACCGACACGCAGACCCTTCGCTATCGGCTCGGCCAGGAGAGGACCTTCTCCGGCGGCGTGCTGAAGATGAAGAACCTCCACATCCCGCAGGGCTACCTCGTCCGCTGCGTCGGGCCCAACCCGCTCGTGCTCGTCGTCGATGGCGACGCCGTGATCGATGGTACGCTGTCGGTGCGTGGCATCGATGCCGTGGTTCCGCTGGACAGGCAGTATCGCGGCCCCGGGGACGTGACGCCTGCCACCGGTTCCTCGTTGCCGTTCGAACCGATGGGTGGCGGAAGCGGTCCGGGGGGAGGCAGCGGCGGCAGTACGGGAACTGGCACGACCCTCCTGGTGTCGGCGGACGGCCGCTCTGCGCCCGGCGTGGTCGCCGGTGGCGGGCACGGCGGCGGACCAGGTTGCGGAACGTGCCTTCAGGCCACCGGCGGTGGCGGTGGTGGCGGTGCCGTGCAAGGGGATCAATGGTTTCCGTCGTCGTCGCCGTCGGGCCCTTTCCCGCAGCGCGAGGGTGACGGCGGTGCCGGCTGTCAGGATTCGGTGCCCGGCGGTCTTTCGGGCAGCACCTTCTTCGCCAACGCCGAGGCGATCGACGACTTCTGGGGCCGGGCCTACGTGCCCTCGCAGCGGCGCCATGTCCGCGGCGAACTCGCCACCCCCGTCGGCGGCTCCGGTGGCGGCAGTGGCGGCAGCCTGCGCACTGGTCCCTGTGAGTTGGGACCCGGGGAGGTCCTCACCTGCGGTGGCGGCGGCGGCGGTGGCGGCGGCGTGCTGATCGTTCAGGTGCGCGGCCAGTTGACGATCGGCGTGGCCGGTCGGGTCGTTGCCGATGGCGGCCACGGCTATGGCGCCTTCGACTATGGGCCCGCCTACCGTGGCTACGGCGGCGGCGGCGCCGGCGGTTCGGTGGTGTTGATGGCGGGCAACGGCCTCGTGCTGCACACCCACGGTGAGACGTTCGCCAACCGGGACTACGACTTCTCGGTGTCCGCCGATGGCGGCATCAGCCGCACCAACGCATTCGGTTCCTCCATCGGAGCCAAGTACCCGCACAACGGCGCTCTCGTCTTCACCGCCGAGGAATACACGGCCGCCGCCCGGGGCGGCTTCGGCGGCATGGGGCTCGTGCAGCTGATGGTCCCGGTCGGCACCGACAATGCCGACGGCACCAACACCGTGCTCGACGACGCGATCGCCGTCGTCCGCGACGGCGCCCCGCTCCTCGGCGCCGACAAACAGCGCTATCTTGGCTGGCGCGGGTTCCCCGACGAGAACGGCGTCCTCGTCGACGACTTCGGCGTGCCGACCGGAACGATCGGCGGCCAGGGTGACATCCGTCCCGACCCGGTGTTGTTGCCGGTGCCCTATTCCGGTGACGGCACCGCGCGCGCACACAGCCGTTGGCTGCCGCTCGGCGGACTGCATCGCCGCACGATCGCCGCCGCCGATGGTCTGCCGCGCGGCGTCCTCGGCGAGCCTCTGACGTTCTCGAGCCATGCCCGCGAGGATGGCTGGCTGCACTTCGCCGACGGCCGGATCGAACCGTCGGCTGCCGCCGCCGTGTTGCCGGCGCCGGTGGCGATCGCATCGATCGAACTCGACGAAGCGACGCTGCCGGCCACATCGCTGGCCGTCCAACTCGCGGCCGACCTGCCGGAAACGACGAACGATGCCTACGTCGGCTTGCTGGCCGAACTCAGCGAAGGCAGCGGCGGCGCCATCTCGTGGTCGCGCGTGATGCACAGCACCGCGAACACGCTGTTCGTCGAGACGAACGGCGCCGAGCCCATGCCGGTGCGGTTCGTGCAGCTGCGCCGTTCCCAGGCCGAACTGGCCGCGACGCCATCGGCATCGTACGTGGGCACCGACCTCCGCCTCGTGCCGCGCGCCAACGCCCGCATCGGCTTCGCGTTCCATCGCGATGCCGAGCAGGCGCTGACCCATGGCTTCGACAGCGATCGCTTCCCGCCGGAGGTCGGCAGCTTCCTCTACGACCTGTCGACCCCGGCAGTGCAGGCGGGGCTGCAGGCCTTCGGCCCGCGGTGGCTGCAATGGGATGTGCTGCTCGACGGTGAATTCCAGGCCGTCCCTGCCGATCGGCCGCCGCCCGCCGGGCCGGAGTCGGAGATCGCGCTGCGGCGCGTGTTGCTGCCGATGCGCTTCTGAACACGGTGGCAGGCTGCGGCGGCAAGCGTGCAGGGGCCGGCGCGAGCAGGGCATCGATCTGACCGTCCCAGCGGGGAAGCAGCCCGGTGATGGCGCCGAGCGGGTCGAATCGTTCGCAGGTGGATATTTCATAGATCAATACTTGACTAGCCATCTATTGCTGCCGATACTTCCCGCGTGAGCAACGACCCCGTCCACTACCAGAGCGTCCGACAGGCGATCCGGCAGAACCAGCCGTTCCGCAGCCTCCGACACGAGGCGATGGTCGCGCTGCTGCTGACGACCGACGAGCTGCGGCGGCCGATGCAGCAGCTGCTCGCCACCCGCGACGGGCTCACCCACCAGCAGTACAACGTGCTGCGAATCCTGCGCGGCGCCAGGGGCGAAGGGCTGCCGACGCTCGAGATCGCCGAGCGCATGATCGAGCGCACGCCCGGCGTCACCCGCCTGCTCGACCGGCTCGAGGCCAAGGGCCTGGTCCGTCGCGAGCGCTCGGCCAAGGACCGCCGCCAGGTGTTCTGCTACTTGTCCGCGGCCGGCGAGGTCTTGGTCGACGAACTCGACGCGCCGGTCGAAGCGCTCGACGATCAACTGTTCGCAACGCTGCCCGACGGACAGGTGCGCGCGCTGATCGATGTGCTCGACCGCCTGCGCCACCACGCCCGCCGATACGACTCCGCGCGCCCTGCCGACGATGGCGCGCCAACGACCTGACCCGCTGACCCGGCCAGTTCGCGCCAGTGGATCACCCAAACCCTGACCATCCATCAACCCTGACCATATCCATGACTAGTCAATCATTGCCTGCTAACGCTTCCCTCGCTTCGAACGGCCTGCTGACCCGCCTGTTCGCCACAACTCCGAACCTGTCGCCGCTGGCGCTGCGCCTCGCGCTCGCCGTCACCATGTTTCCGCACGGCGCGCAGAAGGCACTCGGCTGGTTCGGCGGCTACGGTTGGTCCGGCACGATGGGCTTCCTTACCGGACAGATCGGCATGCCGGGCTTCGCCGCCGCCGGCGTGATCCTGCTCGAGCTACTCGGGCCCTTGCTGCTGCTCGCCGGCCTCGCCACCCGCGCCGTGGCACTCGGCTTCACCCTCCTGATGCTCGGCGCGATCGTGACCGTGCACGCGCAGTACGGCTTCTTCATGAATTGGTTCGGCGTGCAACAGGGCGAAGGCATCGAGTATCACCTGCTGGTGATCGGCATCGCGCTCGCGCTGGTGTTCGCCGGTGGTGGTCGCTGGTCGCTCGACGGCAAGCTCGCCATGAGGAGCGCCTCGTGAACCGCAGGACGTTCCTGCAAGGCTCGGCCCTCACGCTCGCCGCGTGCAGCACCAAGACCATGAGCGAATCCAGACCCGCGCGCGCGGCAACGCGCCAGCCCGCACTCTTCGTATCGCACGGCGCGCCGACGCTCGCCCTCGACGTGGTCGCCGGCGCCGACTTCACCCGTATGGCGAACGATCTGCCGCGGCCGCGCGCGGTGCTGGTGCTGTCGGCGCACTGGCTCGACGCGCCGGTGACGATCGGCACCACCGCGACACGCGAGCTGATGTACGACTTCGGCGGCTTCGACCCGAAGCTGCAGGAGGTGAGCTACCGCGCGCCCGCCACCGCCGAGCTGGCGCGCGAGGTGCAGGCGTTGTTGCCCGAGGCGGCGAGCGCGCCCGCGCGGCCGTGGGACCACGGCGTCTGGGTGCCGCTGGTCCACATGTATCCCGCCGCCGACGTGCCGGTGCTGCAGCTGTCGATGCCGGTGCGGTGGACGCCCGAGCAGCTGTTCGCGCTCGGCCGTTCGCTGGCGTCGTTGCGCGACCAGAACGTGCTGGTGCTCGGCAGCGGCGGCGCGGTGCACAACCTGCGCGCGATCGACTGGGCGAACGGGGCGCCGCCGGCGTGGGCGGTCGAGTTCGAGCAATGGCTGTGCGAACGGCTCGCCGCGCGCGACGTCGACGCACTGCTCGACTTCCGCTCGCAGGCCCCCGCCGTGCGCATGGCGCACCCGACCGACGAACACCTGCTGCCGCTGCTGGTGACGCTGGGGGCGGCCGACGCGGACGCGGCGACGTTCCCGATCCGCGGCTTCGAGTACGGCTCGCTGAGCCGGCTCGCGGTTCGCCTCGGCTGAGCGTCGCGGCGAAGGAACGATCGCCGACGCCTGCGCCAGCCGACCGCCCGGCTACGGTCCCGGCCCATCCGAGTGGCCGAGCGATCATCATCTCGTCACCGCGGAGCTGCGGTTCGCGGGGGTCGCGAACTGGCGATGACCACGAACGTCTACAGGAACAGGAACCAACCGTGGAAGAGGGCGAACGCCAGAGTCCCGAGGGCAAGGTCCAACGCCACGGCAACTGGAGTGGCGACGACCCTGAGGGCTGTCTGATCAAGCTCCGGAACCGCATGGCGGACGACTTCGAAACGGAACTGCATGCGGCCGTCGGCGAGCATGTCATCAGGTTCGGGTCCGACACCCGCGACGGGGAGCGGGATGGCCAACCACTCCGACTCGTGCGTCAGCAACCCCGTTGAGTTCCGCCTGAGACAGCTCCACAGCCAGACGCGGTCCGCACGCAAGGCATAGAACTGGCGTCGATCGCCGTCGGTAACGCACGCCAGCAGGTGCAGCTTCTTCAGTCTCGCGAGGCGATCATCGAACGTCGCATCGGCATCCGGTTCGCCGCCGAGCAGTTCCGCGACACGGCGATCGTCGAGCGACGCCAAGCCCTCATCGATCCAGGCAAACGCCGACAGGCGTGGCCCGCCGCCCGAAGAAGTCGGCAACCAAACCGCCGGCGCCATCCGCTGCAACCGACTCTCGCATTCGCCCAACAACGTCGGGGGGCCGCCGTTCTCCTGGATGTAGTTCCTCAACTCGAAGGCGGTCCAGGACTGCATGGCCTCCAGCGTGCCGCTTGGCAACAAGTCCTCTGCGACGAGCACGGGACTCGCGCCGGGTTCAATCCTGCCGCCGATCAGCAGCCTGGCCTCGCTGATGACGACATCGCCGTTCTTGCACTCGCGCATCCCCGCGACGCAAACGCTCTCGACGACGAAGTCCGGATCGCCCATCAGCAGCGCCTTCGCCTGCTCCGATCCCCGTCGCGGCCGCAGCCGCCAGATCGAGTGCTGCTCGAGGAAACCGCTGGCAAAAGGTGGCACCGCCGCGCCAAGGCGGTCGGCGCTGATCAGAAGGGCGTCGCCGACCTCCGGGTCGCCGTGAATGGTGATCGACGCCTCGATGTCGTGCTGCGCAAGAACTCTCCGGGCCTCGGGCCGGTCGCCCCCCCACAGCTTCCTGGTCAAGCAACCCTGCGTCGGCAGGACGAGGACCGCGATCGATAGCGGGAGCGCGCAGTACCAGCGATTCGACATTGGCCTGGGGGTAAGCGGTGACAGCAGCGATCCCGCCCAACCGGAACCTGATCGCAACGTTCTCCCACCCCTGAAGCCCCGTCAAGTCTGCCCATCGCCGCGCCCATCAGCCGATAACGGCATCCACCGATTGCCCGTTGAAGAACTCATCGGTGCCAGAGGTGGCCGAAAAAAGAACGGTCGCTTGACGCCTTCGCGCATGACAGCGATGGTGTCGTTCACCACTGGAGGAGCGGTCGCGATCAGTAGTCAGTGCGAGGGCGACGGCCCGATCGAGCACCGGCGAAAGGCGACGACCGCCGAAGTCGCGGCCACGACGTGCGTGACCGCGGCTGACTGCCGGGGCCAATACCCCGGTGGTTGTCGTGTCGGTACGCCGGCGCGGAGTGCCAGCCAGCGTCATGCTCCGGTTCCTCCCGTGGTCGAGTTTCCTTGATCGACAACCGCGCCTCGGCGCGGAGACAACCGCGCCAGAGGCGCGGGGAGCGGACAGCGTGACATCGACGACACCTTCCCCAGAGGCCGCCGGCCGGCCCGTTCCCGACGCGGCGTGGCTGCTCGATCGCACCGAGGCGCTCTGCCGCGCCGACACCACGACCGGTCGCGAGGACCACGGCCTGCCGGCCTTGCGCGCGCTGCTGCGCGAAACGGGCGCCGTGATCGCGATGCAGGAGGTCGCCCCCGGTCGACACAACGTCCTCGCCACCTGGGGCACGCCGCGACTGCTGTTCTCGACACACCTCGACACCGTGCCGCCGTTCATCCCGCCGAGCCTGAAGGGCGACGTCCTGCACGGCCGCGGCAGCTGTGACGCCAAGGGGCAGATCACGGCTCAGCTCGGTGCGATCCGGACGCTGCTCGACCGCGGTCACGACGGCATCGCCTGGCTCGGTGTCGTCGGCGAGGAGACCGACAGCATCGGCGCCCAGATCGCGGCGGAACTCGCGCCGCGGCTCGCGACCTGCCGCGCCCTGATCAACGGTGAGCCGACCGAGAACAAGCTCGCGACCGGTCAGCGCGGATCGCTGCAGGTGCAGTTGCGAGCCCGCGGCATCGCCGCCCACAGCGGCACGCCCGAGCTCGGACGATCCGCGATCTGGCCGCTGCTCGATTGGCTGCAGCAGCTGCGCGAGCTGCCGGAACGGGTCGACCCCGAACTCGGCCCCGAGGTCTGGAACCTCGGCGTGCTCAGCGGTGGCAAGGCGCCCAACGTGATCCCCGACGCCGCCGAGGCCATGCTGTTCGCGCGAACCCTGCCCGATTCGACCTTCCTCGATCAGGTCCGACAACTGGCGCCGGCGGAGGGCGAGGTCGGCGACGTCGCCTACACGCGACCGGAACGCTTCACGCGGTTGCCGGGCTTCGATCACGCACCGGTGACCTTCGGCAGCGACGCGCCACGCCTGCGCAAGCTGGTGCCGGACGGCATGATCACGATGTGTGGGCCCGGCAGCATCACGGTCGCGCACACCGAGTCGGAGCACATCACCGGTGACGATCTCGTGCAAGGCTGCCGGCTGCTGGTCACGATCGCCGAAACCATGCTGCGGAGCAGCCGATGATCGTCATGAAGTTCGGCGGTTCGTCGGTCGGCAACGCCGATCGCATGCGCATCGTCTGCGCCCTGGTCGCCAAGGCTCGCCATCGTCGGCCGTGCATCGTGCTGTCGGCGATGGCCAAGACCACCGACGCGTTGTTCGCCGCGGCGCGGACGGCCCGGACCGGCGACGGCGAGGCCGCGCTGCGCCTGGTCGAACCGGCGTTCGAGCTCGCGGTCGCGACGGCGACGACGGCGCTCGCCGCACCTGAGGCCACGCTCGCGACCATCGCCGTGCTGCGCGAGGAGGTCTGCGTGCTGCTGCGCGGCACGGCGCTGCTGCGCGAGCTGACGCCGCGCACCTGCGATGCCATCGTCGCCCACGGCGAACGGATCTCGACCGCGCTGCTGACGGCGATGCTCGGCGAGTTCGGCGTCACGACCGTCGAGGTCGACGCCCGCGGCGTGATCCGCACCGACGATCGCTTCGGCAACGCCCGTCCCGATCGCGACGCGATCAAGGCGCTCGCCGCCGAGCACATCGCGCCCGCTCTCGGCCGCGGCGAGGTGGTCGTCACCCAGGGCTACGTCGGCGGCAGCGCGCAGGGCTTCACCACGACGCTGGGCCGCGGCGGCAGCGACTGGTCGGCGGCGCTGCTCGGCCGCGCACTCGGCGCCGAGGAGGTGCAGATCTGGACCGACGTCGAAGGCGTGCTGACGGCCGACCCGCGCACGGTGCCCGGCGCGCGCCCGGTGCCGGTGCTGAGCCCCGCCGAAGCCGCCGAGCTCGCCGCCTTCGGCGCCCGCGTGCTGCACCCGGCGACGATCCAGCCAGCACTCGAGGCTGGCATCCCGGTCACGGTGCGTCACACCCTGATCCCGGACGGCGCGTTCACGACGATCGACCCCGGCCGGCATCAGGCCGCGCGCGGTGTCGCCGCGCTGGCCAGCCGCGGCCCGGTGACGGTGCTGACCATGACCAGCACGCGCATGCTCGCCGCGGCCGGCTATCTCTCCCGCTTGTTCGCGGTGTTCGGCGAGCTCGACATCTGCGTCGACCTCGTCGTCACCGCCGAGGTCTCGGTCGCCTGCACGGTCGAACCCGACGCCCCGATCGACCGCCTCATCACCGCGCTCGAGGGCCTGGCCCGCGTCGAGGTCGCCGCCGATCGCGCCATCGTGGTCGCCGTCGGCGAAGGCCTGCGCCGCACGCCGATGGTGATCGAACGTGCCTGTCGCGCCCTGGCCCCGATCACGCCGGAGCTGCTTTGCATGGGCGGCAACGAACGCAACCTGTCGTTCGTCGTCCGGCAGGCCGAGGTCGACGGTGCGATCCGGCGGCTGCACGACGAGTTCTTCACCACCGTGGTCGATCCGACCCGCGATCTCGCCGCGGGTGACCGCGCGACCAGCGAGGCGGCATCATGAGTTCGCTGCGCATCGGTGTGTTCGGCAAGGGCCGGCTCGGTGGCGCCATCGCCGAACGGGCAGGCGCCATGCTGGCCTGGAACGTCACGCGCGAGCTGCCACCGACCGGCGCCGATGTCGCCATCGAGGCCTCGAGCGGCAGCGTCGTCGCCGATCGCCTGCAATGGGCGCTCGAGACCGGCACGCCGCTCGTCATCGGCAGCACCGGCTACGACGTGCCCGACCTGGCCGCGCAGGTCGGCGATCGCATCGGCGTCGTCACCGCACCCAACTTCTCGCTCGGCATCGCCCTCGTGCGCCGGTTCGCGCTCGTGCTGGCGCGCTTCAGCGCGCTCGATCCGCGGCGCGATCCCTACATCGTCGAGCATCACCACGGCCGCAAGCACGACGCGCCGTCGGGGACGGCGAAGCTGCTCGCCGAGACGATGCTCGAAGGCTGCGCGCGCAAGACCGCGTGGTCGATGGGCGGACCGCTGCAACCGCACGAGCTCAGCGTCGCCGCGATCCGCGCCGGTTCGACCTACAGCGAACACCGCATCGGCATCGACGCGCCGGCCGAGGTCCTCGAGCTGGTGCACACCGCCCGCAGCGCCGCGGCCTTCGCCGACGGCGCGATCGCCGCGGCTCACTGGATCCACAACAGGAAGGGAGTCTTCACCATGGACGACGTCGCCCGCAGCGTGCTCGACCCCCTGTTCGCCGGTTTGGGAGGCAACCCATGAACATGCAATGTCGCGGTCTCGGCGTCGCGCTGGCGACGCCATTCCTGAACGATGGCAGCCTCGACGTGGCCGGACTCGGCCGTCTCTGCCACCACGTCACCGGCGGCGGCGCCGACTTCCTGGTCGCGCTCGGTTCGACCGGCGAGGCGGCGATGCTCGACGACGCTGAACGCGACGAGATCGTGGCCGCGGTGCGGGCGCACGCCGAACGGACGCCGGTCGTCGTCGGCACCGGCGCGTCGTCGACCGCGCACGCCGTGGCCCAGACCCGACGCGCCGCCGCGCTCGGCGCCGACGGCGCCCTCGTCGTCGTGCCGCCCTACACGCGACCGACGCAGCAGGGTCTGGTGGCGCACTTCCGCGCCATCGCCGAAGCCGTGCCCGAGCTGCCGATCATCCTCTACAACGTGCCGAGCCGGGCCGCGACCAACATGCTGCCGGCGACGGTCTCGCTGCTGTGGCAGCTGCCCAACATCGTGGCGATCAAGGAATCGTCGGGCGACCTCGGCCAGATCGCGCGCATCGCCGCCGAGCTGCCGAGCGGCAAGACCCTGCTCGCCGGTGACGATGCGCTCGCGCTGCCGACGATCGCCGTCGGCGGTCACGGCCTGGTCTCCGTCGCCGGCAACATCGTGCCCGCGCTGATGCGCGATCTCGTCGCCACGGCGCGCTCGGGTGCGGTCGAACAGGCGCAGGCCCAGTTCGCCGCGCTGCTGCCGTTGTTCGAAGCGCTGTCGCTCGAGCCCAACCCGATCCCGATCAAGACCGCGCTGGCCATCCTCGGCATCGCCGAGCCGGTGATGCGACTGCCGTTGCTGGCCGCCGGCGCCACCACCCGCGAACGGCTGCAGCAGGCGATCGCCGGCCTGCGCACGGAGGTGCTGCATGGCTGAGGCCTGGCTCGAGGACTTCTTCGCCCGCGACGACGCGGCGTTGGCCGCCGACGACCGCTGGCCCGAGGCCCACGCCGCGCTGCTCGCCGGACTCGAGCGGGGCGAGATCCGGGCCGCGCACCGCGCCGCCGACGGCACCTGGTGCGCCAACACCTGGGTCAAGCGCGCCATCCTGCTCGGCTTCCGCCGCA
>JAGQRA010000186.1 GCA_020425885.1 Planctomycetota bacterium
AGGCCGCGGGTGTGGTGCCGCCGGTGGCACCCGCCGCGATCGCCAACCCGAGTCCGGTGCCGTCGGTGCGGCCGATGCCGTTGCTGGCCAACGGGCCAGTGGGCAACGGATCGACGTCGGTGCGGATCGCGTCATCGCCACCGAGTCCTGGTCGAGCGGGCGCGTAGTAGCTCGACGTCGCATCGGTCCGGCCGCCGATCGTGATCCGGCCGCGCTTCTCGACGCACGCACCACCTCCGGCGGGCGAACCGGTGCCGTGGTCGTCCCAAGCCGGCAGTACGCCGGTGGTGACGTTGAAGTCCCCCATCGCGGTCGGCACCTGGTCTGACGTCGCGAGGATACTGTCCCGGCGCAACCGGATCAGATCGCTGACCTGACCGACGGTTCCGTTCGGCGTATCGAGGAAGTAGGTCGCGACCTCGAGGTCGATGTCTGAAAGCGACACGATTATGCGCTCGGTCCTACCGAAGACCGTGACGTGGTCCTTGTGCTCGTTCCAGGCGGCGACGCCATGCAAGGCGTCGTTGTCGTTGCCGCCGTGGAACGACCCCTTCTGGAATTGGACCAGACCGGCCCCCGGATCGTCACGCGCCGACAGCAGGAAGCCGTCGCTGTGGCCGCGAGTGCCAGTTGTGTTCAGCAGGGTCTGCGCCGTCGGCGTCGGATTGGTCACGACCGACGAGAACAGCAGCGGATCATCAGTGGAGCCGACCACATGGATGGCGTGAGCTGGGGGCACGTTCGGGTTGGCAAAGACACTGCCGGTGATGCCGTCGATGTGGACAAGGACGTCCCGGGCGACCGTGCTGACCACTGGCTCGGTGGCGCTGTAGCCGGTGCCGATCGAGACCGAGGCCTCGAGGCGGCTCGTCGCGCTCGCATTCAGCGGATCGAAGATCAGCGCCGTGCCCATGCAATAGACCCCCGCGGTCAACTGATTCGCCAGCGTGAACGGGAACGCGAGCGTGCCGGAGCCGGGGTTCCCGGAACTCGCCGTCGAACCGACGGCGACGAAGCGGTCGTCGGGCAGTTCGGCGAGGCCGAACAGCCCGTCCTGGTCGACGCCACCAACGACCGAGTGAAACTGGACTACCTCGGCGCCGACCTGCGATATCGGGTTGCTGAGGCGGCCGACGAAGCCGTCCCACTGGTTGGTCCCGTTGTCCGAGGCGCCATCGGCAACGCCCGTCGGCGAAGGCCAGGTGAACCAGGCCACCGGGGTCAGCGGACCGTTGGAAGGGCTTGGCAGACCGGTTGTCGGATCCAGCTCGACGCCGTGCGTCGAGATGCCGCAGTAGGTGACGATGTCGGCGCCGTTCTCGACGCGGATGCTGACGTCGGTAGCGGCACAATGGCCGTAGGGGTCGCGACCGAACAGGTGATGGCTCCAGAGCAGGTTCATGGCGCCGTCGAACACGGCGATGAAGCCCGAGTAGATCGGCGCGGTCGAGGTGGAGTTCGTCGGCGTCGTGTTCTGCGAGAGCGGCAGCAGTTGGTCCGAGGTCTCACCGCAGATGGCGATGCGGGTGGCGGCGTCGGAAGCGGCCGGCCACACCGAGATAGCACGCACGTTGGTGTGCAGGCCGGGCAGCTCCTGGCTAGAGAACAAGCTGAAGCCGTAGTAGTAGACCTGTCGCTGGATGCCGCCGCCGGTGGCGAAGCTCTGCTGGATGATGGCGACCTGGCGCTTGAAACCGCCGAATGGGAGGGTGTTGAACCCAGTCAAACCCGTAGGCATCAGGACGCCGACGTGGGAGTAGGTCGGGTTGTTGTTGGTGTCGACGACCTCGATCGAGCCGGTCAGGTAGACCGAGCCATTGCCTGGGGCTTTGGCATCGGCCCAGCCCTCGTCGAGGTCGGCGGGGCTCCCGGGGGTCGTCGTGTGATCGAAGGTCGAGAACGGCACGAACTCGGTCACGCCTGGCGCCTGTGCCATTCCGGGCATGGTCAACAGCAGCGCCGCGGCGCTACCGGAAATCAGCCGCGCGTACGCGCGAGCTGCGAGCTGTGAGCTGTGAGCTGTGAGCTGTGAGCTGTGAGACTCTCATCACTTGCCTCCGTTCGGAGTCACGCGCATTTTCCATCTCCGTCCCGGCACCACCGCATGGGCTTTGGTGCTGCACCGAGACCGTGTTCGAGATTCTACCTTCGCGTCACTCCGAGGTTTGGCTTCTACCGCAGCTTCGAAGAAGTCGTCAACCGGCACCAAGTGCGTAGCGAGTTCCGTACTCGGCGGCCGGCCAGCCTGCGACCATTCCACCAACCGGTCGGAATCATCGAGCCGGGCGATGATCTCGGATTGCCGGTCGGGGGTGTTGTCTCGGCCGCGCGCTTCTCGGTTGGCGGTCGGTCGGTGTCGGGCTGGAGCCGATCGCCGCTTGTCCGAGGGCTAGAACGAGTCCGCCGCCCGGTAGGCCGCGATCAGCGCCTTCTCGCCGTCGATGCCGCCCTGGGCCTTGCCGTGCTCCATGCCGACGATGCCGGCGTAGCCCTTCTGGTGGATGTGGCGGAACACGTTGTTGAAGTTGATCTCGCCGGTGCCGGGCTCGCGGCGGCCCGGGTTGTCGCCGACCTGGAAGTAGGCGATCTCGCCCCACGCGTTGTCGATGTTGGGGATCAGGTTGCCCTCGCTCACCTGCTGGTGATACAGGTCGTCGAGGATCTTGCAGTGCGGGCTGCCGACGGCGCGGCAGATCTCGAAGCCCTGCGCGATCTTGGTCAGGAACAGCTCGGGATGATCGCGGAAGTTGAGCGGCTCGAGCACCATGGTGAGGTCGATGCCGGCCGCCTCGATGACGTCGCAGCAGCGCTTCAGCATGTCGACGACGTTGGCCGTCTGGTAGCCGGCGTCCTGGCGGTGATCGACCGCGCCCGGCACGACCGTGCACCAACGCGCGTTCACGCGCTTGGCGACCTCGCAGGCCGTCCTCATGTCCCCGAGCACCTGCTCGCGGTGCTCGTCGCGGCCCGAGGCGAAGGTCGGCTTGCCGAAGTCGCCGTGGGCGACGAAGACGCCCATCGTGATGCCGCACTGCCGCATCTTGGCCGCGAGCTTCTCCTGATCCGCGGCGCTGCGCTTCGCCATGCCGTTGTCCTCCCAGGCGACGAAGCCCTCGTCGGCCGCGAACTGCAGCTGGTCCTCCATCGCCTCGGCGTGGTTTCCGAACATGCCGAAGTGCGGCGCGTAGCGGAGGTGGAACGGGGTGCCACGGGGTGCCGCCGAACGGGCCGGCGCGGCTGCGTTCGCGGTTGCTCTCGCGGTGGCGGAAACGGCGAGGCCGGCGGCGCCGGCGGCGAGGAACATGCGTCGATCCATGGCCGGATCCTACCGCGTCGGCGGCTGGCACCGAGGCCATTGCCGTCGGCATGAACAGTCGTCAAGTCGCGCCCCCCGGACGGCCGATGCCCGAGCCGAAGGAGGTGAGCTGCAGGCCATGGACGATCCTGGCAAGGTGCAGTCGTTCGGCCCGCGGCAGTCGAGTTCCCATGTTCGAAGGCAAACGAATCGTCGTCGTCACCCCGGCGGGACGTGAGCGCTACCTGCGTCTGCTGGCGGCGCACGTGCTGTCCTCGCCGTTGGTCGACGAGTGGCATCTGTGGCTCAACACCCGCGACGACGGCGACCTCGCCTTCATGGCCGCGCTGAGTCGTCGCCATCCCCGCGTGCGCCTGATCGCGCCGCCGTTGCTCGAACCGAACGGCAACGGCACGATCGGTCAGTTCTTCCGCACCGCGACCGACTCGGACACGGTCTACGTGCGCATGGACGACGATGTCGTCTGGCTCGAACCCGACTTCTTCGCGCGCTTCCTGATCCAGCGCCTCGGCGATCGCGAGCCGCTGATGATGCACCCGCTGACGATCAACAACGCCGCCTGCTCGTTCCTGCTCAAGCAGCTGCGCCTGCTCGAGATCTCCGTGCCGTTGACGCCGTGGTGCCTGGATCCGATCGGTTGGCGCAGCGACCGGTTCGCCGAGGTCCTGCACCGCTGGTTCCTCGACAAGATGCGGGCCGGGGACTTCACCGGGCTGCGCTTCGGCAACGTCACGACCGCGCTGGCGCGCGTCTCCATCAACTGCATCGCGTGGTTCGGCGAAGACCTGCAGCCGGACGGCGGCGTGTTCCCGGATGGTGTCGACGAGGAGGAGTACTGCAGCGTGACCCTGCCGTTGCTGCGCGGTCGCTGCAACCGCATCACCGGGCAGGCCGTGTTGGCGCACTACGCCTTCGCCCCGCAGCGCGCGGCGCTCGACCAGACCGATCTGCTGGCGCGTTATGCCGAGCTCGCACCCGAGATCGAGCTGCCGCCGGCGGGTCCGATCGTGTTGCCGAGCCAGTTGGCTGGCCAGTCAACTGGCCCGGCGCCGACCACGGCCGCGACGCCGGCGAGGACTTCGGTCCTCACCTGACCCGGACCCGGCCGCAGCGTTCAGCGCAATCGCTTGAACAGGCCGAACAGCGGGCTGTCGGTGGACAGCACCAGGTTGCTGCCGGCGAGCACCTCGCGATAGGTCTCCAGCGTCTTGGTGAAGGTGTAGAACTCGCGCGCCTCGGGCGTCTGGTCGTAGGCCTCGGCGTAGATGCGCGAGGCCTCGGCGTCGGCCTCGCCGCGCAATTGCTGCACGGTCTTGTAGGCCCCTGACTTGATGTCGAGCAGCTCGCGTTCCTTCATGCCGAGGACGCGTGCCGCCTCGCCCTCGCCTTCGCTGCGGAAGCGCTGCGCGATCTGCTCGCGCTCGCTCTTCATGCGGGTGTAGATGTTCTGCAGCACGTCGCTGTTGTAGTTGACGCGCTTGATGCGCACGTCGAGCAGCTCGATGCCGAGCGGCGCCAGCTTCGGGGTCGCCAGCGCGAGCACGTTCTCGAGCAGCTCGAGGCGGCCGCTCTCGATCGGCGGCAGGTGGGTGCTCACGCCGCCCTGGTTCTGCAGGTCGGATGGCAGCTCGCGGTCCTTGTCGCTGCGGATCACCTCGATCAGGTCGTGGCGCGCCACCGCGGCGCGGACCTCGCTGCCGATGATGTCCTCGAGGCGCGACTGCGCGCTGCGCTCGTCGCGCAGCTTGACGAAGAAGACGGCGGGGTCGCCGATGCGCCAGCGGCCGAAGGTGTCGACCTCGAGCCGGTTCTTGTCCTTGGTCGTCATGACCGTCGACGGGGCGTCGAATTCGAGGACACGCTTCTCGAGGCGGTTGACCTCCTGCACGAAGGGCGTCTTCCAGTGCAGGCCGGGCTCGGTGATCGGCTCACCGACGGTGCGTCCGAACTGGGTCAGGATTGCGGTATCGGTTTCGCGCACCGTGAACAGCCCGCTGGCGAAGAACATCAGCGCCAGCG
>JAGQRA010000187.1 GCA_020425885.1 Planctomycetota bacterium
GACGAGCAGGTGGTCGAGGCCGATCTCGCCGAACTCGTTGACGATGACGGCGCTGTCGGCGAACCCGGGTTGTTGCAGCAGGGCGTTCAGCAGGACGGTCTTGCCGCTGCCCAGAAAGCCTGTCAGGACGACGATCGGGATCCGTTCAGTGCTGTGCATTGCCGGCTCCATCCGTAGGTCGTGCCGTCGTCGTCAGGGAAGAGCAGCCATCACCTCGCGGACCGGCAGCACGTCGCCGTACTTGTACGCCATGTCGAACAGATTGACGGCGTGCGAGACCTCGCTGCGATCGAATACGCATTCCTCGGGAACGGTGACGCGGAAGTTGTAGGCGAAGCCGTCGACCACGGTGCCGCGTACGCAGCCACTGGTGCTGCAGCCGGTGACGATCAGGGTGTCGACGCCTTTGTCGATCAGATAGCTGACCAGCGGCGTGCCGAAAAAGGCGCTGGGATGCTTCTTCGGCACCAGGACGTCGCCGTCGCGCGGCGCGATCTCGGTCGGGAAGTCGTAGCCGCGGGCAGAGATGTTCATGATCTCCGGCACTTTCTGCGCCAGGCGGCCGGCGTCGTAACCCATCTTCGGCGCCACGTAGGGATAGAACACCGGGTAACCGCGCTCGCGGCACAGTGCGAGCAGGGGCACGATGTGGTCGATCGCCGCCCAGCCGGCTTCGCCGCAGCTCGTCTTGAACTCTTCGATGGCCTGCCAATAGGGACGGCGTTCGAGGCCGACCGTCCGGTACTGCACGTCGATGATCAGCAGTGCAGGGTGCTTGCCCATGCCGGTCGGCCGGCCGAATCCGGCAGCCTTGTAGCGCGCGATCTCTTCGGCGCTGACAATCGGGTCCCAGGGTCTGACCATGCGTCGGTTATCCCTTGTCGGCGGCTCCGCTCGAGTAGCGGCGCTCGAGCTGGTCGAAATGCGCCTTGCGGACGATCCTCTGGCGCTCGCCGAAACCCGCCAGCTCGCCGGCGACCGTATCCAGCGAGCCGTGCCGGTACAACTCTGCCAGCACACGCTGCATCGCGGCCATGGCCGCCTGCAGCGCGGCGTTGGCATAGAGCACGAAGCCGTAGCCGATGCGGTCGAGCTCGTCGAAAGGCAGCGGCGGCGTCCTGCCCCCATGGACGATATTGATGATCTGCGGGCGGTCGAGTCGGGTCGGCAGAGCACGGATCTCGGCTTCGGTCGCCAGAGCCTCGACGAAGGTGATGTCCGCCCCGGCCTCGATGAAGGCCTGGGCCCGGCCGACGGCGGCGTCGAATCCCTCGACGGATCTCGCGTCGGTGCGGGCGATGATCTGCAGATTCGGATCGCGGCGCGCATCCGTCGCCGCCTTGATCTTGTCGAGCATCTCGCCGAGCGGGACGACGCTCTTGCCCTCGAAGTGGCCACACTTCTTCGGGAACACCTGGTCTTCGAGCTGGATCGCGCTGGCGCCGGCGGCTTCGAGCGTGCGTACCGTGTGATGGGTGTTCACGGCGTTGCCGAAACCGGTGTCCGCGTCCACCACGATCGGCAGCTCGACCACCATCCTGATGGCGCGCAGGGCGTTGGCGACGTCGGTCAGGGTCGTCAGCCCGAGGTCCGGCAAGCCGTGGTTCATGTTGCTGACGCCAGCGCCGGTCAGGTACAGCGCTTCGTAGCCCGTGTCGGCGGCGATCAGTGCCGTCAGGGGATTGGCGACGCCAGGCAACAGGATGGCGCGGCCCTGCAGCACGCGGGTCTTGAAGCAGCGGTTGCGTTCGAGCTCACTCA
>JAGQRA010000188.1 GCA_020425885.1 Planctomycetota bacterium
CTCGCGACCGTCAGGCAGCTGCGCGACGGCGTCGCGGCCTCGGACGAGATCGATCGGAGTCTGGCCCAGGTGCTGCTCGCGACCGGCGCACTGCAGATCCAGCTCGGCCAGGCCGAGGTCGGCACGGCGCGCGTCCACGAGGCGCTCGATCTGCGGCGTGCGCTGCTCGGTCGCGGTGGCGCGCCGGCCGCCGACAGCGCGGCGATCGCGACCGCGCTGGTGCTGCTCGGCGACGGCTGCGCGCACGTCGATGACGTCGACGGCGCGATGGGGCGCTACCGCGAGGCGCTCGCCATCGACGAGGAACTGCTCGCGGCCGCGCCGCAGGATCCGACACGGATCTCAGATGTCGGCTTCGGCCACCAACGCGTCGGCATGCTGCACAAGCGGCGCACCAAGTTCGACGCGGCGCTCGCGGAGCTGAGAACAGCGGTCGGGTTCCTCGAGCGGGCAGGACGCGCTGATCCCGTTGGCGTCGAACGGGCCGGCCACACTGCCCAGGCCCGGCTCGAGATCGCTGCCCTGAACAGCGAGCGCGGCGTGCCGTTCGCCGAGCAGAGCGCCGAGTTCGACGACATCGAGCACCGGCTCCGCGACCTCGTGCGGCGCTTCCCGCGCGACTCACGCTTCCCACGCCTGCTGTCGACGCTGCTGCTCTTCCGCGCCGACGCCACGGACGACCCGCGACGGCAGCTCGAGTGCCTCGACGAGGCGGTCGAGCTGGGACGACGCGAGGTCGATCTGCAACCGCTCGCGCCCGACCCGCTCGAGGTCCTGAGTGCGCGCCTGCGCACGCGGGCCAGGACGCTGTTGGCGCAGGGTGACCTGACCGCTGCCGTCCGCGATGCCGACGAGGCGATCATGCTCAACGATCGCGTGCGGGCGGTTCGCCCGCAGCGCTACTACTTCGTCTCGGGGTACGTCGGCTCGCGGTCGGTGCGGATGATGGTCGCGCGTGCGGCCGGGGACGACGAGTGCGTGCATCGTCTCGCGAAGGAGACCGTCGACTACATGGACCGCGAGCTGGAGACGGTCGAACCCGATTCGACGCTCGAGCTGTATCTGCTGCGGGAGTTGCTCGAGGCGCAGTTCGCCGGTGCCGGTGGGCGTGACCGGCTGCTGGTGCGGTTGGGTCGGTTGCGCGAGCTGCGGGGTGAGCTGTCAGCGGAGCTGGTCGAACTCGAGCGTGAGGCGAGGGGACGGCGCTGAGCTGAACCCGGTGGCATGAAATCGGTGACACCGGGCCGGGTAGGCATGCGAGGCGTTTTGCATCGCGGCGGCGGATCCAGTCTGAGCTCGCCACCGTCGGTGCACAGGGTGCCGGTTGTGGCGGCACCTCGGCGACTGGCTGGGACGGCGGCAGCGGGGAACGGGGCGACGACGCCGGGTGTGTCGGTTGGCGACGACACGAAGGGACTCTGCGCGGTCCCCACTGCGGTGCCAAGGGCAGAGGTGAAGTGGATGCCCTTCTCGGCAGCGACGTCATGGCACCGACTGCCGAGCGCACCTTCACGCGCAGTGCAGTTGATTCGGATGAGCAGGCATCGCAGGGCCTTTCGTTGCTCGGTCAGCTGCTGTTCCTCCGTTCCGTGGGATTTCTTGTCCATCCCGTGCCACATCCATCGGTTGGAACAGGATGAAGCCAACGACATCTCGTCTCGTCGCATCGCTTGTTACCGCCCTTCTTCTGTACCAGCTCGCTGCGGCACAGCAGTTTCCGACCGATTCACGGTCGACATTCCTGCGCACCGATCCGGGGGACGGGCAGGCTCAGCCCCCGCTCATCGTCGACCTGGCCCTACTCGGCTATCTACCTGGTCAGACGATCACCCTGCGAACCGTCGGCGACTTCGTCTGGCATCCGGGGAACAACCTGACGGGCGACCATGCGGTCGCGGTGTTCTCCGGGACCACGAGCATCCTGCCGGCGACCAATGCCCACCGCGTGCCCGATGCCCTGACATCGAATGCGCCGGCCTACGTGACCGCGCCGACCTACCAGAACTCGCTCATCACCGACATCCCGGAGGACTTCTCGGTTTCACCGGCCGGCATCAGCGTGACGATCCCCGACGACGGAAATGGCAGCGCCGCCTTCTTGTTCGTCGGCGTCGACGACGTGTTCTGGGGCGACAACCTGGATCCCGAGAACGACTTCGGCATCGTCGTCGAACGTCCCTTGGGGCAGGATCTGCTGACGAACGGTGGTTTCGAGTCGGGCGATACGAGCGGTTGGGCCGGGAGCGGGGCGTCCGCGACGAGCTACGGCCTATCGACAACACCGCCGGTCAATGTCTCCACGCAGATCCAGGGTGGGTCGTGGCTGGCCACGGGCAATGCCCTGCTCTACCAGGATCTCGACGTCTCGGGCAACAGTGCCGAGATCGACAGTGGCAGCCTCTCCGTCCATCTCTCCGGCTACTTCGGCGGCTACTACAACACCAGCAACTGGGCAGCCCTCGAGGCCATCTTCGAGAACGGCAACGGCGGCAGCACGGGCGGCACCGTCGGGGTCGGCTACATCAACTACGTCCACCGCAACTACACGACAACACTGATGCATCGGTCGAGTGTGTACTCGATCCCGACTGGCACCCGCCTGCTGCGCATCCGGCTCTACCTCAACCGCTACAACGCTTCCGGTCACCAGGTCTTCGCCGACAACCTCAGCGCCAGGCTCGTCAGCAACTGGACCCCGACAGCCCTTCCCCACGACACCGAACTGCTCGACAACGGTGGCTTCGAAACCGGCCAGGTCATCAACCCTGCGCTTGCCCATGGTTGGACCGTGACCAGTGGATCGGTGAGCCTGCCGAACTACGGGGGCAGCACTACGCCGGCGACCAGTGTGACCTCTGCTATTCAGGGCGGCAACTACCTTGCAACGGGTGAGGGAACGGTCGAGCAGTATCTCGATGTCTCGGGTAACAGCGCCGAGATCGACAGTGGCAGCCTCTCCGTCCATCTCTCCGGCTACTTCGGCGGCTACTACAACACCAGCAACTGGGCAGCCCTCGAGGCCATCTTCGAGAACGGCAACGGCGGCAGCACCGGCAGCACCGTCGAGGTCGGCCAAATCAACTACGTGCACCGCAACTACGCCAGCACGCTGATGCACCGCCAGGACGTGTACCCGATCCCCGCCGGCACGCGCCTCCTCCGCATCAGGCTCTACCTCAACCGCTACAACGCCTCCGGACATCAGGTCTACGCCGACAACCTCAGCGCCAGGCTCATCAGCAACTGGACGCCCGCGCCACTGCCGCTCGGCGCCGAACTCCTGGACAACGGCGACTTCGAAACGGGTCAGGTCATCAATCCAGCAGTGCAACGGAGCTGGACGGGTTCTTCTGGCAGCATGTCACTGCAGTTCTATGGCGCCCCCAACATGCCTCTGCCAGGCGTATCCAACACCATCGGCGGCGGTGCCTACCTCGCCAAGGGCAGCGGCCTGACCGAGTTCTATCAGCAGTTGGATCTGCGTGGGCACGCGGCTGACATCGATGCCCAGAACCTCGCCGTTCATCTCGCCGGCTACTTCGGCGGCATTGGTTCCTCGGGCGACCAGGCCCACCTTCGTCTCCGCTGCTACACGCAGTTCGGCGGCCTAAGCGGCACGTACGACCTACCGGGAGTCACCGCTGCCGAACGCGCCAACGTCACGACCCTGCTGCCCAAGGACGACAACTTCCTGCTTCCGTTCGGCACGCGCCAGGCACACGTCGAGTTGCGCTTCACGGGCAGCAACGGTCTTGCCGACAACGTCTCGGCCCAACTGATCGACGTCACCACGCCACTCGTCTATCCGGGCACCGCTGAGGACTTCGTGTTGCTGACCGGGGTCAACGCGGCGCCGTCCGGTGGACCCCGCCAGGACATCAAGACGGCCCGCGTCGGCAACATCCTCACCCTCCACGTCGAGTCGCCGAACAACCGGTTCGGCGGTGCTCCATTGTTCTTCGGGGGCAACTCGTTCGTGACCGGCGTTCCCGTACCCAACTTCGGCATCCCTGGACTGCACATCAACCCCGCCGCGGCCGGTTGGTTCTGGCTCCTGAACGCGACAGCTCCGATCGGCCCATTCGGGACGCCGATCGTCGTCCCCGGCGGCATCACGATGAACTTCGTCGTGCCTCCGGGACTCACCGGCTACAGCATCCTGCTGCAGGGGCTCACGCTCAGCTCGCGCAGCGCGAACGGCGTCTACGCGACCACGGACGGTCACGAGATCAGGTTCCAGTAGGAGCGGTCCCATCCCGATCGGTGGCCCGGCTTCTCGTTCGCCAAGTGACAGGCTCAGCAGCTCGGCATCCGTGCCCAGCGGCAACAGGACGCCGGAAGGCGCCCCAAGCTCGACACGCCAATCCGGCTATCTTGAGTTCCGATCTCAAGATGGCCGCCACCTCGATCCTCCCCCTGGCCTTGAGGTTCGGCGCCCTGTAGCGCAGCGGCATCGCCTCGGCATCGATCCCACACCAGACCAGGCAGGAGTCGGTGGTGGTCGGCGCCACCTCGCTGCCACCGCCCTACCTTCCGCCGAGCTTGCCATCCCACAGCTCCTCCGCGAACACGCGCCACGGCAGGATCTCGATGCCGTCGACGACTCGTCGCCGCGCCTCATGACAGACCAGCACATAGCGCTTCAGCAGGGCTTCCTCGTGCAGGGCCAGAAGCCCGGCGAAGTGTCGTTCGGTGACGTTCGCCGTTGCCTTCACCTCGACCGCCACCGCGTCGCCGACGATGAAGTCGACCTCGTGTCCGGCGCGCGAACGCCAGTAGCAGAGCCCGGCGCCCTGGCCGCGATAGTCGCACCACGTCCTCAGCTCGTGTCCGATCCATGCCTCGAATGCGTGTCCGAACTCGGGCGACGGCATCGTCACGCGGCCGGTGCCGCGCAACTGCCGCACGACACCCCAGTCGAAGAACCAGAACTTCGCCGTCGCGACCGCCTTTCGCTTCTTGGTGCGCTGCCACGCCGGCAGGTCCCAGCCGATCAAGGTGTCGCGCAGGATCTGGAAGTACTCCTGCACCGTCGTGCGCGCCACCTGCGCGTCGCTGGCGATCTTGCTGTAGTTGATCTGCTCGGTGTTGCAGAGCGCCGCCACCTCGAGGAAGCGCGCGAATGCGGGGACGTTGCGTGTCAGCGCCTCCTGGGCAATCTCCTCGCGCAGTAGGTGCCGACGTAGGCCTGGAGGTCCGCATCGGGTTCGTCGCCGAGGTAGATCGACGGCAGGAGTCCGTGGTGCAGGGCGCGCGGCAGGTCGAACACACGGCCGAGTTCGTGGATCGACAGCGGGTGGAAGTGCAGCGAGCGGGCGCGCCCGCCGAGCTGGTTGACGCCGCCCGATCGCAGCTTGCGGGCGCTCGAGCCGGTCAGCACGAAACGCTGCTTGCGTTCCTCGATCAGGATCTGGACCTCGTCGAGCAGCTGCGGGAGCTTCTGGATCTCGTCGATGACGACCAACTCGCCGCGCCGCGTGCACCACTCCCGCAGTCGGTGGGGGGCACGCTGCAGGGCCAGGTAGGTATCGCTCTCGAGCAGGTTGATGACGCGCGCATCGCCGAGCTGGTTGCGGATCAACGTGCTCTTGCCGGTCTGACGGGGCCCGAACAGGAACAGTGAGCGCCTTGCGACCGCAGCTCTCAGGTCGACGCAGCGGGTGATGTGCCCGGGCTGATGGTGCCGGCTGTGCCGGCGATTTGCCTGAAAAATCGCCGGCACAGCCGGCAATCGATCGCCGGCCCGATGGCTGTCGGAATCACACGGTCGCATCCGCCGCAGGCGGTGGGCTCACCCGCTCTGCAGGCGGGTCGCCCGGTAGGCGCACGCCTTCTGCAACTTGTGGATCCGTCTGCTGTCGAACGGGAGTTCGCCAAGGCGGTCGAGCCAGGACGGCATCGCCGCCAGCAGCTCATCCAGGACACGGGCGGTCGCCTTGGGCGGGATGCTGCCGGCGCGGCCCAGCGCGAGGAAGTCGCTCCGGCCGATGTCCTCGCGTTCCTTGCCCTGGATCGTCATCGCCATCACGTGGTCGCCGTAGGGCTGCGAAGACGGCAGATCGTAGGCCGGCGCGACGCGCCACTCGCCGTCGTGGACGATCGAGAAGTTCTTCGCGTGTGCGTCGCCATTGCACGTCAGGTATGCGAACGCGAACTGCTGCAGCAACGTCCGGGCGGCGACGATCGGAGCGCCCGTGTGCGCGGCGAGCCCGCCCAGGACCTCTTCGGTCGTCAGTCGGTACTTGTCGGCCGGATACCGGCTCAGCACCTGGCAACCATCTTCCTGTGCCAGCGCGCGCAACCTGCCGTCGACGGCGACGCGATCGAAGCGCCGCACGAGCAGGCCGGGTCTGCCGGTCCGGTCGTGCACCACCTCGGCATCGGCCACGGCGAGGCCAGAGGCGCGCGCCGCGGCGAGGAAGAACGCTTCGTTGGCGACGAGATGCGGGAACTCGGGTGGGTCGAGCTTGAGGATCCACGCGGCGCCGGCGTGCGTCATCGGCAGCGTGATCATGCGGCCCGAGACCTTGTCCTGTGCGCCGGCGATCGCGACGAGATCGGCCGGATCGGCGGCGATCGAGCGGGCGAACAACTCGGAGAAGTCGGCTTCGGCGATCGCTGGGCCGGCCGGCTCGGTCGACACGCCAGGGGTGGCATCGATCGGCAGCACCTGCACGTCGCCGATCGCGTCGCCGCCGACGGCGAGCAGAAGGGTGAGCTCGTCGTCGGCCGAGGTCTTGGTCGCGCGGCGGATCGCGGTGAGTCGTCGCCCCTCGGGCAACAGGCCGCTGAAGAATGGTGGCAGCGCACCGCCGCTGAGTCGGACTTCACCGCCATCGAGTGGCAGCCCGACGCTGATCGGTGGGCCGGTGTAGTCGCCCTCGTAGGCGAACACGACATGGTCGGAACCCCGGGTCAACCGGGCAGCGAGCGTGCCGTTCTTCCAGGCTCCCGCGACCTCAACCCGTTTGAGATCGGCGAGTCTCACGGTTCACCGCCCGGAAGCGACTCCGGCTTGCCGCGCGCGAATTGCAGTTGCAGTCCCAGGACCTGCAGCACCGTCAGCAGCTTGTCGAGTCGCACGGTGGCTTTGCCGGACTCGACGGTGTGGACGAAGCGGGTCGAGCAATTCGCCAGCTCTGCCAGCTCGACCTGACGGAGGCCGAGCTCCTCCCGCCGCCGTCGAACGGCATCGGCGAGAGCGGCTGAGAATGATCGATCGTGCATTTTCCGGCGCATCATCGGCTTTCAAGGCCATTGAGGCAAGTAGATCTGCACGATCGTGCATCACGTAGCGGCGCCGGCCTCGGTCCTCCGCCTGTTGCCAATGAAATGCTCGATCGTGCATCTGTCACTCGTGCCGACAGCTCGCGGTCAGCATGTGCGCTCGAGGGCGGCGCCGGGGCTTCACGGGCCGGCGCGCGTCGCCCCCTCTACCCGACTCGTTCGGGGCACGGTCATTCCCTTCAACCCCCCTCGACCCGCCGCCACTCGTCCCGCTTCAGATCGAGCGAACGCGTGCTCAGATCGCGCAGAAGCTCGACGTCGACGCGCCACGACGAGCCGCGCCGGTGCACGCGTTGCACGCAGCACAGGCCGAAGCGCCGCGTCTGCAGCCAGTCGCCGCGGCGCACCGGCGCGTCGTGCTCCCGATCGCTCGCCGTGCGCAACGCCCGCGGTTCCGGCTGATGTTCCTGCTGCCAGTCCGCCACCTCGACGCAGACATCGCAGCTGCCGCAGTTCTCGCCGATGTCATCGAAGCCGAAATGCGCGTGCACGGTCCGCTTCCGACACACCATCTCGCCGGCGTAGCGCACCATCGACAACAGCCCCAACAGGTCGCGCTGGCGTTTGTCGTCGGGCAGCCAGTCCTCGAGTTCGTCGTCGGTCGGCAGCCGCACGAACTCGAGGTCGCGACCGATCTCGCCGCTGAGGCAGCCGCCGGTTCGGAGCAGGCGCAGCACGGTGTCGACGCGGCCGTCGTGGCGTTGCTTGGTCAGGAACGTGTCGCGCAACGTGTCGAGGTCGACGGCGTGGATGCGGTCGCCGAGGCCCTGCAGGTGCTCGGCGATCTGCATCGCGAACGCGGCCGTCGGGTTGGCCCACTCGGTGAAGTTGCGTTGGATCGACAGGTCCTCCTCGCGGTAGAGCAGCTCGCAGAACGAACCCTGACCGTCGCGGCCGGCGCGGCCGACCTCCTGGTAGTAGGCCTCGAGCGTGCGCGGGATCTGCCAGTGCACGATGGCGCGGATGTCGGGCTTGTCGACGCCCATGCCGAACGCGTTGGTCGCCAGGATCAGCGCGTCGTCGCGTTGTTGGAAGGCCTGCTGCTCGGTGCGGCGTTCGTGCGCCGACAGATCGCCGTGATAGACCAGCGGGTGGAAGCCGCGGCGTTGCAGCTCGCCCTCGAGCCGCCGCAGATCCTTGATCAGCGCGCAATACACGATCGCCGGGCCGCCGGTGCGGGCGAGCACTTCTTCGAGGCGGGCCAGCTTGTCGTCGTCGGTCAGCGCGTGGTGCACCGACAGGAACAGGTTGTCGCGGGCGATGCCGGTGCTGAAGCGTTCGGCGTCGCCGAGATCGAGCGCCTGCCTGATGTCAGCCTGCACGGCCGGCGTCGCCGTCGCGGTCAGCGCCAGGCAGGGCGGGTTGCCGAGTGCCCGGCGGGCCTCGCCGAGGCGGCGGTAGTCGGGGCGGAAGTCGTGACCCCAATGGCTGACGCAGTGGGCCTCGTCGACGGCCATGCGGGCGACATGCACGGCACCGAGTGCCTCGGTGAAGCCGGGCACGCGGAAGCGCTCGGGCGTGACGTAGAGCAGCTTGACCTCGCCGCGCTGCACGGCCAGAAGCCGTTGCTCGCGCTGCCGGCGCTCGAGCAGGCTGTGGATGCAGGTCGCCGGCAGCTGCCGTTGCCGGAGCGCGGCGACCTGATCGTCCATCAGCGCGATCAGCGGCGAGACGACCAGCGTCAGCCCGTCGCCAATGAACGCCGGCAGCTGGTAGCACAGCGACTTGCCCTCGCCGGTCGCCATCAGCACGAGCCCGGAGCCGTCGGCGAGGAAGTGTTCGATGACGGCGCGCTGCAGCCCGCGGAAGGCCGGGAAGCCGTAGTGGCGGCGCAGTTCGAAGTCGAGGTCCAGGTCGGGCAAGCGCGGAGCTTAGGCCGTGCGTATGCTCGGCGCGACCCACTTGCCTCAGGAGCTCACTCTGGTGAATCAATCACTCGCTTCGTTCAGTCTCGCCCTCACCCTGTTGCCGGCGCTCGCCGCGCAGAACCTCGGCATCGCACTCTCGGCCACCGTCGACGGCTACGTCGACGTGCCCTACAGCAGCCAGGTCGTGCCGCAGAGCGGCATCACCGTCGAGGCGTGGATCACCTACGACGATGCGACCCTGCCGACGGGCTGGCGCTACCCGACGGTCCTGCGCCAGGGACACACCACCGGCGGCAGCGAGGACTACTTCCTGCGCGTCGAGGCCGGCAACACCGGCGCGCGCACGCTGCGGTGGAAGGTCGTCGACCAGAACAACACGAACTTCGCAGTCAACTGGCCTTTCGCCACCGGTCAGCTGCTGACCTGGACGCACGTCGCCTGCACCTACGACGGCGTCACCGCCGCGATGTACGTGAACGGCACTCAGGTCGGCTCGGTCGCCGCCAATGGCCTGCCGATCCGTGACCTCAACAGCGAGAGCCTGCGCATCGGCAAGGGCTCCGACGTCGCCACCCCGATCGAGGTCTGGAACGGCGAGATCGACGAGGTGCGGCTGTGGCCGTTCGCGCGTACCCAGGCCGAGATCGCGCAGACGATGAGCTACCAGCTGGCCGGCGTGCCGGGGCTGGTCTCGACCTGGAGCCTCGACGGCCACCTGCTCGACCTGTCGGGCAATCAGCATGCGACCAGCAGCGGGCAGGTCACGTTCACGCCCAACACGCTGAACCTGACGCAGCTGTCGGCCGCTTCCGGCACCGCCGTCGGCGCCAGCACGCCCGGTTGCCTCGGGCCGATCGAGATGTCGTTCGGCAGCCTGCCGCAGGCCGGCAACCTCGACTTCGGGCCGGTCTGCACCCGCGTGCCCGGCAACGCGATCACGTTCCTGGCGATGGCGCTCAACGCCGCACCGGTGCCGCTGCACATCGCCGGCATCGACTTCTGGCTCGATTCGAGCACGAGCCTCGCCGTGCTCGCCTCGGCCAATGGGCTCGGCGCCGCGCGCTTCACCGTGCCGATGCCGGCCTGGCTGCCGAACGGGACCAGCCTGGCCTTCCAGTACGGCATCGTCGATCCGTGCGGGCCGCAGGGACTGACCGCGAGCAACGCGTTGGTGACGCTGACGCAGTAGCACCGCGGCCGTGACCTCACTCGTAGAGCAGGAACGGCTTGCGGCGCATGCGGAACAGGTCGAGTTCCCGCCGCCAGCCGGCAACGATGTCGTCGGCCTTCTCGCCGGCGAGGATCGCCTTCGTGCTAGCCGCGTGCTTGAGCAGCCAGTCGAGACGCGCGGTGTCCCAGGCCTCGCCGTGCAGTCGATGCAGCGCGCAGGCGATGTGGATGCCGGTGCGGACCGATTCGAACCGGCGCCAGTCGGTGATGATGAGGTTGATGCCCGAACACTCCTGGTCCTTGTGCCTGCTCGAGGCGGGCGTGAAACGGATCGGCACGAAGCGGACGCCCGGCAGCCCGGCGGCGTCGAGTTCGGCGGCGAGTCGCGGGCCATCGCACCACGGCGCGCCGAGCACCTCGAATGGCGTGTCGGTGCCGCGGCCGACCGAGACGTTGGTGCCCTCGACGATGCCGACGCCGGGATAGAGCATGGCCTGGGTCAGGCAACGCATGTTCGGCGACGGGTTGACCCAGGTCAGTCCGGTGTCGAAGAACAGATCGGCGCGCTGCCAGCCGGTACAGGCGATGACCTGCAGGTCGACCGCGATCCCATCCTCGCCGCACATCATCTTCGCCAGTTCGCCCGGGGTCATGCCGTGGCGCAACGGCACGCGATGGGCGGCGACGAAGTCGAGTCGGTCGGCGGCCGCGATCGGCCCCGCCATCAGCACGCCGCCGATCGGATTGGGTCGGTCGAGCACGACGCAGCGCAGGCCGTGCGCGGCGGCGGCCTCGAGCGCACGGCGCAGAGTCGAGACGTAGGTGTAGAAGCGGCAACCGATGTCCTGGATGTCGAAGACCAGCGTGTCGATGCCGTTCAGCATGACGTCGGTCGGGGAACGGGTCTCGCCGTACAACGAGTAGATCGGCAGGCCGGTGCGCGCGTCGCTGGAGTCGGCGACCTCGGCGTCGAACTTGCCCTGGATGCCGTGCTCGGGCGAGAACAGCGCGACCAACTGGCAATCGGCGGCGGCGGCGATCACGTCGATCGTGCGCCGGCCGTCGCGCGTGAGGCCGGTGTGGTTGGTGATCAGGCCGATCTTGCGACCGGCCAGTTCGGCGCAGCCCGAGGCCGCGAGCACGTCGACACCGGTGCGGACCTGGGCGGGGAGCGAAGTCGCCAGAGTGACCAGAGCGAAGGCGAGAAGGCGTCTCATGGTTTGTCGGGGGTGAGGAGGAGGCTCGCCGCCAGCCCGGCGAGGGTGGTGCTGCCGCAGCTGACGATGCCGTACCACGGCCAGGCGAGCACGATCTCGAGCGCCGGCAGCACGAAGATCACGACCGCCGTGGTCACCATGCCGGCGAGCAGGCCGACCAGCGACGCCCGCGACGAACGCCGCCGCCGCATGGCCAGCAGGAAGAGGCCGAGGATCATGCCGGTCGTCACGGTGGCGATGCCGAGCACCTTGGTGACGACCGGGCTGCCGCGGCCGAGGTCGACCATGGCGACGGCCATCTGCAGCAGCGCGAACACCAGGGTGGCGACCTTGGCGCTGCGCACGGCGAAGGGCTCGTCGGCGTCGTGGCCCGAAACCGGCAGCACGAAGTCGTTGATCAGGGCCGAGGCCGAGGCCGACAGCGAGCTCGAGAGCGTCGACATCGCGGCCGAGAACACCGAGCCGAGCACGATGCCGACGAGACCGACCGGCAGGTGGCGGACGATGAAGTCGGCGAACACGTCGTCGGCGCGCTCGAACGGCTGCGCCGGAGGATTGGCGGCGTAGAACGCGGCCAGGCCGAGGCCGAGCACGAGGAACACGGCGAACTGCGCGAACACCACGGGGCCGCTCCAGAACAGCGCCTTCTGCGCGTCCTTCAGCGTCCGCGCGCTGAGGTAGCGCTGGACGATGATCTGGTCGACGCCGTGGCTGCCGACCGACAGCACGGTGCCGCCGATGAGGCCGGCCCACAGGGTGTAAGGCTTGGCCAGATCCCAATCGAAGTCGAAGGCGAAGTCCGGCCGCTCGCCGGCGCGCTCGACGACGGCGAGGAGTCCGCCGTCGAGGTTGCCATCGAGCAGCACCATCGCCGCCACCGCGCCGAGCATGTAGACGACGAACTGGATCACGTCGGTCCAGACCACGGCCCGGATGCCGCCGAGCACGGTGTAGACGACGGTGGTCGCGCCGACGATCGTGACCGCGAGCCACAGCTCCCAGCCGAGCATGATCTGCAGCACGACGGCCGCCAGGTAGAGCCGCAGGCCGTCGGCCAGGGTGCGGGTCACCAGGAACAGACCGCTCGCGAGCGTGCGCACGATCGGGCCGCTGCGTTGCCGCAGCACCTCGTAGGCGGTGAACAGCCGGCCCTGGAAGTAGAGCGGCAGCAGCACCGAGACCGCGATTGTCCGCCCCAGGATGTAACCGAGCGGCAGCTGCAGGAAGGTCAGATCGCCGCGGGACCAGGCGATGCCCGGCACGCTGAGGAACGTGGCGGTGCTGGTCTCGGTGGCGACGATCGAGATCAGCAGCGCCCACCACGGCAGATTGCGGCCGCCGAGCAGGAAGTCCGCCGCGGTCCGCTGGCCGCGGCCGATCCAGACGCCGAAGGCCACGGTCGCGGCGACGTAGCCGAGCAGGATGGCGAGGTCGAGGGGATGGATGGTCATCGTGGCGAGCGGTGTGCCAAGCTATAGCGAACGCGTTGCGCGATGACCAAACCGGATCGGGATCGCGGCGCCCGTCAGCTATAATCCCGCGCTCGGCATGACCCATCTCGATCTGAGCTCGCTCACCACCGAGTCGCGCAACCCGCGTTCGGATGAACTCGACGCCATGTCGACCCTCGACCTGGTGCGGACCATGAACGAGGAGGACAAGACCGTGGCGGTCGCCGTCGAGGCGGCGGTGCCGCGGA
>JAGQRA010000189.1 GCA_020425885.1 Planctomycetota bacterium
GGGCGACCCGGCCGTGACGAACGCCGCTATTCGGCCTGCGCCATCGCCGCCGACAGGTTGCTCTTGGCCACCGGCTTGTTGCGCGGCTTGCGTTGGCTCATCAGCTCGCGGGCCAGCGTCGCCTCGAGTTCGCCGTCGAGCCGGGTCTTCGATTCGGCAAGCTTGGCCTCGAGGTCGGCAGCCGCGGCGCCGGTCGTGCACGTCATCCGCTGCGCCTGGGCGCCGGCGTCGAAATGACGGGCCCCGGGCTGGACGGCGGCGAGTCGGATGCCATCGTGGGTCGTGACGAGAGCACCGTCGGCGACCTCGAGCCAGGAGCCGCGGGCGACCACGTTGTCACGTTCGCTCCAGCGATCGCGCGAAGTCGGCTCGATCGGCCGCTCGTCGTCGAGGAGGTAGGTCGGCGTCACGTCGTAGTGCTTCGACAAGGCCAACAGCATCGGCAGGGTCGGCAACGACCGGCCCTGCTCGAGATGGGACATGGTCGCCGGGCGAACACCCAGGGTCTTGGCCGTGACGCCCTGGGCCTCACGCTTGACGCGGGTACGAAGGTAGAACAGCTTGAGATGCAGGCGCCGCATGGTTGATTTGGTCGAGAGGAGGTGTCGAGAGCGGTAAAGAACAGGGGGCGAGAGACCGTCGCTGGCCGGGGCCTGGCACGATCTGCGAAAGGCTAGCACGTTCCGAAGGAAGTGAGTTGCTTTGCGACCGGATAGGCGTCCGGAAACGAAACTGCTGACTGGCAACCGGCCCTGGCAAGACGGGCACGGCAACCGCATGCTGTTCGGAGGTTGAAGAAACCGGCGAACCGAACATCACACGCATGCAACCTACCTTCCTGACCGACGAAGTTACGGTCGCGACCGGCATCGGGTCCGCTGAAACGGAAGCGGCGCGGAGGTTTGGTATCAAGGAGGCAACACGTGACGAGAGGCGCTGGCAGTTCGTCCGAGCTGCCGACGGGCTGCATCTCTGTTCACCGAACAGCGAAGGTCCCATGCGACTGGCAGTTTGCGGCGCACAGAGTCGCCTTGGCCGTCGCTTGCGGTCGACCCGAGTCTCCGATCCGCTGCCGCGCGCGCTCGGAGTCGGTCGGAAAAAAAAGAATCCAAACCTCGTCGACGCGACCGCAGGCATCTGCCGTGATGCCATGACCCTTGCCACATTGGGATGCGAGGTCGTCGCGATCGAGCGCGTCCCGGCGTTGGCCTTGTTCGCCTTCCTGGCCGTCGCGGATGCCGGCCTGCAGGATCGCGTGCGCGTCATCCTGGGTGACGCGACCGAGTGGCTCGGCGAGCATGCGACCGGGATCGATGCCGTCTATCTCGACCCGATGTTCTCGGTAACCGGTCGAGCCCAGGTCAAGAAGGAGATGCAGGCCTGCCGTGCCCTGGCAGGCCCCGACACCGACGCGTCCTCCCTGCTCGCGGTCGCGAGGACGACCGCAACCGACCGCGTCGTCGTCAAGCGACACGCTCATCACGAGGCGCTGGCCCGGGACGTCTCGTTCACCGTCCCCGGCGAACGGATCCGATTCGACGTCTATCTCGCAGCCGGGCAGAGCTAGAGTCAGCCTCTGCTGCCGGCGATTCCCACCGCATGGAACGGCGCCCGCTCGAGGCGCAGGTCGGGCGTCGCTGGCAGGCGTGCACGGATGGCCCCCACCTCGTCCGCGCGCATGCCGCTCAGGACCAACGGGCCGCGACCGTTCCAGAGAGCGAGGATTGCCGGCAAGCTGGCTCCCAGTTCGACGGCCGTCATGTTGGCCACGACCGCATCGGCCGGCGCCAACTGGTCGGCACCGCCGAGGTGGATCCTTGCCCCCGGCAACAGCGCACCGGCCGCAGCCACCGCGGCCGGGTCGATATCGCAGGCCGAGACCGCCGGGCACCCACGCACCGCGGCGTAGTGCGCGAGAATGCCCGACCCCGTGCCGACATCGCAGAGGCTCGCCGGCGCGTTCCACAGTGCGTGCAGGCACAGCAACGCGGCCTGCGTACTCGCGTGCTCCCCGCTGCCGAAGGCGGCGCCGCGCGGAACGACCAGGTCGATACCCTCGAACCCAGGCGGACGCTCGACCCATGGCGGCCGCACGATCAGGTCCTCGGCGACCGCGACCACGCGATCGTCCTCGAGCCCGGTGAGGTTGCACGCTGCCGCATCGATCACGGTCTCGCTGACCAGAACGTCGGTGAACGGCAGCCGCGGTAGCTCGGCCGCGACGAACACGGTCACCCGCTCGTCGTCGGCCTCGATCACACCGCGCACGTCGGCGTGGACGTGCAGCCAATCGAGGGCCGCGGCGGCGCCGGGGCCCGACAGGACGAAGGCGCGCAGCGCGGGCTCGGTCACGTCACGACTTCTCGCCGGCGAGTTGCAGCGCGGCGGCCTGAATCGCGTCGGGCTCGACCATGCGCCCGATGGCGTCATAACCCTCGGCCAGATGCCCGGTGACCGGCCCGAGCAGATGCACGCCGCGACGCCGCAGCTTCGCGACGTTGTCCTGCACGGCCGTGGCGGTCCACATCGCGTCGTTCATCGCCGGGCATACCAGCAAGGGACAGCGGCAGGTCAGCGCCAGCAGCGACACCGGATCGGCCGCGGTGCCGGCGGCGAGCCGCGCCAGCAGGTCGGCGGTCGCGGGCGCGATCACGAAGACCTCGGCCCGGCGCGCGGCCTCGATGTGCGGCACCCCGCCATCGGGATCGATCTGGGTCGAGGCCAGGATCACGGGGCGTCCGCTGAGACCGGCGAACGTCGCCGCGCCGACGAACTTCACCGCATCGGCAGTCATCGCGACGCGGACGCCGTGGCCGGCCTGGACCAGGCTGCTGGCCAGGGCCGCGACCTTGTAGGCCGCGATCCCGGCACCGACGCCGAGCAGGACCTCGGTCATGAGCGGATCAGCTCCTTGCAACGCGCGATCGTCGCCTCGAGATCGATGTTGGTGACGATCTCGTCGTAGAGCGGACGGCCGCCGAACTCCTCGCGCGCGGCCCGGACCTCGTCCTCGGCGATGCGGACGCGTTCCTCGATCTCGGCCATCGCGTTGCTGCCGCGCGCGATCAGGCGACGGCGCAGCTCGTCGATGCTCGGCGGCGCGATGAAGAGGTAGAGGCCGGCGGCGCCGCACTCGCGCAGCTGCCTGGTGCCGGCGACCTCGATCTCGAGCAGGTACGACCGGCCGCGGGCCAGCGCCGCGTCCATCGGCCAGCGCGGAGTGCCGTAGAGGTTGCCGTTGTAGCTCGCCCACTCGAAGAACTCGCCGGCCTGCACGCGGCGTTCGAACTCGGCGCGCTCGAGGAACCAGTAGTCGACGCCGTCCTGCTCGCCCTCGCGGCGCGGCCGGGTCGTGGCCGAGATCGAGAACTCGACCTCGGGCAGCTGCTTGAGCGCACGACACACCGAGGTCTTGCCCGCACCTGAGGGACCGGAGATGACGACCAGCCTTCCTGCAGCGGGGCTCATTCCAGGTTTGCCACCTGCTCCTTGAGCCGATCGATGTGCGACTTCATGGCCACGACGGTATGCGACAGCTCGGTGTCGGGCGACTTCGAGCCGAGCGTGTTGGTCTCGCGCAGCAACTCCTGCAGCAGGAACTCGAGACGCCGGCCGACCTCGCCTTCGCCGCGCAGCAGATCACGACACTCGGCGGTGTGGGCCCGCAGCCGCTGCAGCTCCTCGGCGACGTCGATGCGATCGGCGTGGATCGCGACCTCGCGCACGAGGTCGGCGGCCGGCACCGGGCCGGGGACATGCTGCTGGACGAACTCGGCGACCCGTTGCAGCAGGCGTTCGCGGTAGTGATCGGCAATGAGCGGCGCCCGCGCCCCGGCCCGTTCGAGATCGCGCTCGAAGTCGTCGAGATGGCCACTCAGGGCGGCGACGGTCGCCTCGCCGCTCGCGATGCGGTGGCGCTCGAGATCGTCGAGGGCCGCGCCGAGCAGCGCGGCGAACGCCGGCGGCAATGGCCGCGACACGACCGCATCCTGGCGCGAGCAGGCGTTGGCCCAGGAGACGACTTCGGCCAGGGTCGGCGGTTGCAGCCCGAGATCGGCCGCCAGCGCCTTCAGCTCAACCGCCGCGGCACGAACCACCTCGGGGTCGCAAGGCGACGCCGGCGCGACCTGGCGTTCGACGATCACCGTCACCGTGCCGCGCCGCAGCCGGCGACGGACCTCGGCCTCGATGCCGGCCTCGAAGCCGGCGCAGGCGCTGGAAAGGCGGTGCTTCTGCGCCAGCGAACGGCCGTTCACGGTGCGGACCTCGATGCGCAGATCGCCGACCTCGGTCGAACCGGCCGCCAGGCCGACTCCGGTCATGCTGGCTGGCATCGTGATCCCTCCGGACCGCGGCGCACCACCCGCAGCGACGCCGAGGTTCTAGGCATTCCAGGTCGAGCTGATCAGGATCGCCGAGCCGCAGAAGATCGCCGCCACCAGGAACGTGAAGCGACTGATGCCGCCGGTCTTGACGCCGAAGGTCTCGGCGCCGGTACCGCCGAAGGCCTCGGCGAGGCCGCCACCCTTCGATTCCTGCAGCAGGACGACGACCGTCAACAGGATCGCGGAGACGAAGAACAGGACCCAGCCGAGATAGAAGAAGATAGTCATGATGATTCGTTGGCAGCCGCCGGGACGCGCGAACTGTCGCGCGACTCAGCGGTCGTATTCGATGATCGGGAGGAACGACTCCGCCTGTAGGCTCGCGCCGCCGACGAGCAAGCCGTCGACATCGTCGATCGCCATCAGCTCCCGGGCGTTGTCGGGCTTGACGCTGCCGCCGTAGAGCACGCGGATGTGACTCGAGGCCTCGTCGCCGACCCGCTGCGCCATCCACTTGCGGATCATGCGGTGGGTCTGGTCGACCTGCTCGACCGTCGCGGTCTCGCCGGTGCCGATGGCCCACACTGGCTCGTAGGCGATCGTCAGGCGATGGGCATCGGCGGCCTTGATCTGTTCGAAGCCGCTCTCGAGCTGCTTCTTCAGCACGCGGTCGGTACGGTTGCCGTTGCGTTCGTCGAAGGTCTCGCCGATGCAGTAGATCGGCAGCAAGTCGACGTCGAGGGCGGCGCGGACCTTGCGCCCCATCCACTCGTTGGCCTCGTGGAACAGGTGGCGGCGTTCGCTGTGGCCGACCAGCACCCGGTCGGCGCCGACCTCGCGCAGCATGCGCGGCGCCAGCTCGCCGGTGAAGGCGCCATCGGCCTCGTACCAGATGTTCTGGCCGCCGATCCCGAGCGGCGACCCCTGGGCCACGGCGGCCACATCGGCCAGGTAGATCGCCGGCGCGAAGAACGCGACCTCACGATCGCCGCCGTCGCCGATGCGACCCTTGATGGTCTTGATCAGGTCGAGCGAGCGGGCCCGATCCAGGTTCATCTTCCAATTGCCGGCGATGTAGGGCTTGCGAGTTCGATTCGTCACGGGGCGATGACCTCGTCATCCAGGGAGGAAGGGGCGAGCTGGCCGGCGGCGATCGGCCGGGACAGGCGTCGCCCGCATGAGGGGAGCAGCCGCCGCAACTCGGTCATGAGCTCGGCGAATTCGGATGGTCGCAAGGCCTGTCGACCGTCGCAGAGGGCCTCGCCCGGGGCCGCATGCACCTCGAGCAACAGCCCATCGGCGCCGGCCACGAGCGCGGCCTTCGCCATCGGCGCGACCAACGCAGCCGTGCCGGTGCCGTGGCTCGGATCGACGATCACCGGCAGTTCGGTCCGCTGCCGGAGCGCCGGCACGGCGGCCAGGTCCAGCACGTAGCGCGTCGTCGGGTCGAAGCCACGGATGCCGCGCTCACAGAGCACGATGTCGTCGTTGCCGCCTTCGCGAACGTACTCGGCGGCGAGCACGAGTTCGTCGAGCGTCGCGGCCGCACCGCGCTTGAGCAGGACCGGGATCCCGGCCCTGCCGACCTCGCGCAACAACGGGAAGTTCTGCATGTTGCGACTGCCGACCTGCAGCATCGCGGCGTGGCCGACGACGAGTTCGACGTCGCGCGGATCCATGACCTCGGTGACGACCGGCAAGCCCGTCTCGCGGGACGCCTCGGCGAGCAGCTCGAGGCCGTGGCGTCCGAGACCCTGAAACGACTTCGGCGAGGTGCGCGGCTTGAACGCGCCGCCGCGCAGCATGCCGGCACCGGCGGCGGCGACCGGCAGCGCGCTGGCGAGCAGCTGTTCGCGCGACTCCACGGCGCACGGACCGGCCATGACGACGAAGGCGTCGCCACCGATGCGCAAACCGTTGCCTAGTTGGACCGTCTTCCGCAAGTTCGAGAGGGGTAATGGCCAGAGGAAAGGCCGAGAGACGATAGGGTTGGGCAATGGGCCGGTCAACGAACGGCCGGCGCGGGAGCCGGCATTCCCGGGGGAAAGACCGCGCTGCGAGCCCGATCCACCGCTGCCGGCGCCGCCGCCGACGTCGCAGCGGGTGACGTCGCCAGGCCCCTGTTCGCCATGCCGTCGTGACTACGCCTGCGGACAGCGGTACCATCCCCCTCGCTGGAGCCCCCCCGTTGCGCAAGTGTCGACACGATCTGGTCCACGGTGAGCTGGCCGAATTGGCCTGGCGCGACCTGCGTCACTCGACCCTGGCCGAGGAGGTCATCGTGCTCGACGCCGAGGGCAGGCTCGAGAGCTGTGGCTATCACAAGAACGGCCACTGCCACTTCGAGGCCAGCGCCGCCTGTGCGATGGCCCGGCCGGATCAGGGCCGGGAGGAGATCGCCGCCGTCCTGCGCGGCGATCGCGACGAGGCGCAGTTCGATTACACGAGTCCCGACGGCGACCGCATCTACCTCGCCCGCGTGATCCCGCGCAGCGGCGGCGGCGCGGTGATCAGCCATGTCGACATCACGGCGCGCCGGCAACTCGAAGAACGGCTGCGACTGGCCGCCGCGCTGTTCGACAGCAGCGACGAGATGCACCTCGTCGCGGACGCCGACGGCACGATCCTGCTCGCCAACTCGGCCGCGGAGGGCGCGCTCGGTTTCGCCGCCGGCGGGCTGCAGGGGCTGCGCGCCAGGGACGTCGTCGAGCGGGCGTTCCTCGGCCTGTACGGCGAGCAGATCTGGAACCAACTGCAGCACGAAGGGCACTGGAACGGCGAGGCGTGGCTGCAGCGCAAGGGCGGCGGCACGCTGCCCGTGTGGGGATCGATCCGGGCCGTGCGCGACGGTCGCTACCGGGGCCGGCGTTTCCTGATAGGCGCCAC
>JAGQRA010000022.1 GCA_020425885.1 Planctomycetota bacterium
ACGCCGGCATCGCCGAGCAGCACGCGGTGGCGATGGCCTCGGGTCTCGCCACGAGCGGCATGCGCCCGGTCTGCGCGATCTACTCGACGTTCCTGCAGCGCGGCTACGACCAGGTGTTCCAGGAGGTGATCCTGCAGCGGCTGCCGGTGCTGTTCGCCATGGACCGCGGCGGTCTCGTCGGCGAGGACGGCGCGACGCACAACGGCCTGTACGACATCGCCTACCTGCGCTGCATGCCCGGCATCACGTTGATGGCGCCCAAGGACGGCCCCGAGCTGCAGGCGATGATGGCCTTCGCGCTCGCTCTGGACGCTCCGGTCGGCATCCGCTACGCGCGCGGCAACGCCCCGAGTCGCAACAACCTCCCTGGCTGGAATGCGGAATCGACGCCGATCGAACTCGGGCGCATGGAGGTGCTCCGCGAGGGCTGTGACGGCGCCATCCTGGCCTACGGTCACATGGTGCAGACGGCGCTCGAGGCCGCCGCGCAGCTCGATGCGCAGGGGATCCACCTCGAAGTCGTCAATGCGCGTTTCTGCAAGCCGCTCGACGAGGCCATGGTGCTCGATCTGTGTGGGCGCCACGATCTCGTCGTCACGTTGGAGGACCACTCACGGGTCGGCGGCTTCGGCAGCGCCGTGCTCGAGTGTGTGAGTGCTCACGGGCCCGTTCACGCCCGCGTCGAGGTGATGGGGGTGCCGGACGAGATCCTCGAGCACATGTCGCGCAATCAGGTGCTCGAGCACTGTGGTCTGACCGCGCGCCACGTCGCTGCGAAGTTCGCGGCCAGGCGCCCCGAACTCATCGCCCAGCGCGGTGGCGGTCGCGCTCGCAAGCACAGCGGAACCTGAGTCGGGAGCAGGCGCCGGGCGACCTCCGGACCCTCAGATCATGGCAGCGCCAAGAATCATCGTCGTCGGCGACGAGCGCAAAGGCGGCACCAAGGCGCTCGTGCATCGGCATGCGTCGTGGCTCGCCGCGCGCGGCTGCGAGGTGGCGATCGTCGGCGATCGTGAGAGTTCCCTGGCCGACGTCGAGTTCGACTTCGCGGTCGTGTTCGGCGGCGACGGCTCGTTGCTCGGCACCGCGCGCCGGATGGGGGACAACCAGCGGCCGACGCTCGGCATCAACTGCGGGCGCCTGGGCTTCCTCACCGCCTTCGAACAGGAGCACACCGAAGAGGCCCTGCGGCGCCTGCTGAGCGGCGACCTGCTCGAGGAGCGGCGCCTGATGATGAGCTGCTCGACCCTGTCGTCCGACGGCGTGGCGAGCCCGCCGGTCGCGTTCCTCAATGACGTCGTCATCACGCGGCGCTCGGTCAGCGGCATGATCACGGTTCGTGCCTGGCGCGGTGAGGTCGAATTGGCGTCCTATCGTGGCGACGGTCTGATCGCGGCCACGGCGTCGGGCTCCACCGCCTACTCGATGGCGGTCGGCGGCCCCGTGCTCTCGCCCGACCTCGACGCCCTGGTGTTGTCCCCGCTCGCTTCCCACACGCTTAACGTGCGGCCCATGGTCCTGCCGGTCGGTGCGGGCATCGATATCGAGGTCGTCGAGACCGGCGCCAAGAAGCAGGCCTCCTGCCTGGTCGACGGTCAGGTTGCGTTGCAGATCCCGGTCGGCGGCCGTGCCGTATTGCGTCCGGTTGCATACTCGTTTCGCCACCTCGTGCCGGAGTCCACTCACTTCTTCGAGGTCCTGCACGCCAAGTTCGGCTTTGCCGACCTGCCGCGGCCACAGCCCGGCCGCCGGGGTTAGGATTGCCTGGTCGACTGATTGTCGAAAGCTGGCCCCCGGGCCAGGCCCATGCGTAGTGCCGAACGCCACCGGCAGCGACGTCTGCGGTCCTCACCCCGTCCCGCCTCACCTCGCCTCGCAACCCATCGCCCCATGAAGCCTCTCGCCCCAGCGAAGGTTCTGCTCGCCGTTTCCCTGCCGATCTGCGCCGTCGGGGCCCAGGGCACGGCCGAGCAGGAGCCGAATGATGGTCCGGCCACCGCCAACCTTCATGCCCTCGGCACTCAGTCCTTCGGCGTCCTGGCAGCCGGCGACGTCGATTGGTATCGGGTCGTGCTGCCCCGCGACCGCGACCTGCGGGCCTGGACGGCGCCCGGCTTCGGCTCGCAGTGTGGCAACACCCGGCTCGCACTGTTCGATGCCCAGGCGCGTCTGATCAACGAGGTCGACGATGGCAGCCCGGCGACCCACGGCGACTACTCGGTGGTCGAATTCGGCGATCTGGCGGCGGGCACCTGGTTCCTGCGGGTGCGGGGCTTCGATGCGCAGACCACCGGCTCCTACACGCTCGACGTCGAGGCGCTCGGTGTCGGCGATCTCGTGCGCGCGTCGCATCAGGTCGTCTCGGTCGTCGAGGAACCCGAGCCCAACGATCCGCGAATGGCGAACAGCACCATGACGGCCGGGCCGCTGTGGGCCCTGGTCCGCGGCAACATCGCCGTCGGGGCCGGGACGGCGAGCCTGTCGGTGCGCAACGCGGACTACGACTTCTACAAGATCCAGGTGCCGTCGGCCGGGCTGCTCTCGCTCACCACCGCCGCCGGGCCGGCGCCGTCGGCGTTCGACACCGTCCTGCATCTGTGCGACGCCGGGCTCGCCCCGCTTGCTTTCGACGATGACAGCGGTCCGGGCTTCTTCGCGCTGCTGCGCTACCAGGTGACCGTGCCCGGTATCTACTACGTCGTCATCAGTGACTACGGCACCGGCAACTACGAACTGGAGGTCGACTTCGCCCCGCCGATGCCGGCCGGAGCGGCGCAGTCGTCGGTGCTCTCCGGCGGCTGTGGCCCGACCGGTGGCGTGCCCCGTCTCGGCACCCGATGGACGACCGGCTCGACCATGGTGCGCGTCGAACGTCCGATCCTCGGCACGCAATACTACGTCGACCTGACCAACTGCCCGCCCAACACCCTGATCGCGCGCCTGTTCAACCTGCTGCCGCGGCAGTGGCCGTTGTCGCTTGATCCCTTCGGCGCGCCCGGCTGTGTCTCCGAGGTCGACAACCCGGTGGTCGACTTCTCGACCACGGATGCCGCCGGCGTCCACTACTGGGGGTTCTCGATCAGTGACGACGTCAGCATGATCGGCCTGCCTCTGGAGAAGCAGGTCGCCGTGCTCGACCCGGCCGCCAACGCCCTCGGGCTGCGCATGTCCAACCGCATGAGCTCGGTGGTCGGCGTCGGATTCTGAGCGTCGCTCGCCCGCTGCGCGTGCGACCGCGCTCAGGACCTCGCTGCGCGCTGCGCACGCCGCTTCGGTTCTGAGGGTCGCTCGCCCGCTGCGCGTGCGACCGCGCCGAGGACCTCGCTGCACGCTGCGCGCGCCGCTCCGGTGCGGAGCCCCCCGATGCCGCAACGCGGCACGGCGTCGACGAAGAATCGTATGCATCCAGCGCCGCTGCGGCGCTTCTTCGGGACGGCGTGCATCGCTGCAGCTGCGGACGCCATTCTGCTCTGTCTTGACGGAGCCTGGGGTTCTGCCTACTTCTGTCGCGATGGCAGCCGTCAGCGACTTCGCCGTAGAACCGCCCGACCACGCGACCCTGGAAGTCGAGCCGGGCGCCGTTGCGGGTCGAGGTGACGACGGGCAGGCGATGAGGGCGATGTGAAGCCGATCCAGCCGCCAGGCGGGCGTTCGGAGTTGGCCAACACGGGTGAGCGCTACCTGCCCGGCATCACCCGCAGCACCACCGGACTCGAGCACTATCACCGCTACCTCATGGCGGCGGCCGCCTGTGTCGGCCAACGCGTCCTGGACATCGCCTGTGGTGAGGGCTACGGATCGTTCATGGTCGGGCAGGCCGCGGCTCACGTCGTGGGCGCCGACATCGACCCCGAAGCCGTCGGCCACGCCGGCCGCAAGTACGAGAGCCTTGGCAACCTCAGGTTCTGCTGCGCGAGCTGCGAATCGCTGCCTTTCCCCGATCACAGCTTCGACCGCGTCATCAGCTTCGAGACGATCGAGCACATCCGCGACCAGCATTGCTTCCTGGCGGAGGTCCGACGCGTGCTGGTGCCGGGCGGCATGTTGATCGTTTCGTCACCGAACAAGACCGCCTACAACCACCGCCACGACGAGAACGAGTTCCACGAGAAGGAGCTCGAGCGCGAGGAGTTCCGCAGCCTGTTGCTGGAGCACTTCGCGCACGTGACCCTCGGCCAACAACAGGCGCTGTTCCTGTCGCTGCTGAGCTCCGGCGCGCCGACGCCGACGACGTTCATCGAGCGGAACGACGCCGATGGGGCGTTCCACTTCTCCGACCGGCTCGAGCAGCTGACCTACTCGATCGCGTTCGCTGCCAACGTCGAGATCGGTGATCTGCCGAGCAGCGCCTTGCTCGATACCGTCTGCGCCGGCGAGACGCATCGGTTCCACGAGGACAGCGCAGTCTACGAGGTGCGTGACCCGGGCCTGGTGATGCTGCTGTCCGAGTTCTACAGCAAGCAGCAGCGCGAGGCCGAGGCTGCCGCGGCCGCGGCCGCGGCCAGCGCCGCCGCCGAAGGCCGCGACGAGTCCGCGCCCGCCGCAGTCGACGTCGGGGAGGATCGCGATGCCGGGGACGAACGTCCCCACGAGGAGGTCGCCGCGGCGCCGGACTCGAACGACGGCTCGTCGGCTGGAGTCGAGACGGCCGTCGACTCGGGGACGGCGCCACCGGTGGCCGGCAATGGCGTTCGTGATCGGCTGCTCGAACGAGGCAAGGAGGCCGCGCGCGGCCTCGGCCTCAAGGCCAACCCGTTGGCCGGTGCCGGCGGTCCGGCGAACACCATGCAACCGGTGCCGCGGCGCATCCTCGATGCCGCCGTGCGGGTCGCGGTACGGGCGGCGCTTTGGGTGCATCGGCTGCGTCCCAGCGTGGCGCGTTCGATCCACGCCACCCGCGGTCTGTTCGACGCCAACTACTACCGCCGGTGCTACTACGACGTCTCGGGCTACAGCGACACGTTGTGCGCGATCCATTATGCGGTGCACGGCTGGCGCGAGGGACGGCGGCCGGGGCGGCTGTTCGACCCCGACTTCTACCTGCGCGAGTACCCGGACGTGCGGGCCGCTTCGATCAGCCCGCTGCTGCACTACGTCATGCACGGGGCCGATGAATGGCGGGCCCCGCACCCCGATCTGCAGGCCCACGGCCACCGCTTCGCCAACGACTCCTGGGCCGGCGCGAGCGCCGCCGCTGCAGGTGCCGGCGAACGGTCGGTGAATGCCGGCGCGGTCGCAGCCGCGGCCGACCACTGGGCGCAGTTCGAGCAGTTTCGCGACTTCATCGGCCGGCGCCGGCGCGACGCGCGACGCGCCTGGAAGCTCACGCCACCGGAGCTGCTGGGCGTCGATGCCGACGATCTCGACGCCGCCGGCCGGAAGATCGACGGTCGCCTGAGCCTCGCCGCGAACCCGCAGGTCTCGATCGTGATCCCG
>JAGQRA010000190.1 GCA_020425885.1 Planctomycetota bacterium
CCATTCCCGCACGGTGATGGCGAGGGCCGAGTTGGTGCACGCCTGGCCAGAGTAGTCGACCTCGGCGCTGGCCTCGTTCAACGCCGACACGCTGTCGGCGTCGAACAGCAGCAACTGTCGGGGCAGGTGGCCAGCGGGGCTTGCCATGGTGATCAGGGTGGAGTCGATGTAGTGCTTGGGCGGCACGTCGGCCAGGGCGTGCGAGGTCCAGTCGGTGCCGTCGAAGGTCCAGGTCGCGTCTCCCAGGGTGCCGTAGTTGGTCACCACCATCCGCAGCTCGCCGCGTTGGATGTCGAAGCCCATCGAGCCGACGCCGGCCGGCGGCGGATTCAGGGTCGCGACCTGGCTCCAGTTGACGCCGTCCCATTCCCAGGTGTCACGAAGGTAGACAGAACCGAAGATCCCGCCGTAGAGGACGGCGCGCTGGCGGGCGAGGTCGTAGCCCAGGACTGCATCGTAGCGGGCGGGAGGCGAGACCGGCGGCGTGCGTCGCAGCCAGTTGGTGCCGTCGAAAACCCAGGTCTCGTTGACGCTACTATTGGAAGCAAGACCGCCGAACAGGAGCAGTTCGCCACGTCCCCAGTCGTACGTGATCGCAGCGAACGACAGCGCCGGACCCGTGCTCGACAACAGCGACCACGCGACGCCGTCGAAGCCCCAGAGCTCGGACGCCGATGGCGCCTGGCCATTCGGACAGAACACGTAGGCGTAGGCCGGGCCCGTGGTCGCGGCGTTGTCGGGCAGCGACGGCGGGGTGACGCCCGCCATCGGTGACCAGTTCTGCCCGTTCCACAGCAGACAACGCGGCGCCGCGACGTAGGGCGCCTCGAGCATGACGACGTCGCCGGTCGGCGTCGCCGCCGTCGCGGTGTGCGGAAAGTGCGACGGCCGCAGCGGGTTGGCTATCCGCGTCCAGACATTGCCGTTCCAGGCCCAGGTGTCGTGCAGCTGATGCGCGTTGTCACCGCCGGCGAGCACGCACCGCCCGCTGACCTCGTCGAACGCGAACACGGCCGGCACCCGCGCATCGGGCTGCGGATTGACGATCCCCGGCGACTGCCAGTTGACGCCGTCGAATTCCCAAATGTCATCGAGCAGCACGTTCGACTGCTGCTGGCCGCCGAACATCACGATGCGGGCGCGCAGCGGATCGAACGTCAGCGCCGCGACGTCGCGGGCCGGCGGGATCACCGTCGGCGCGGCCTGCGACCACGCGCTGCCATCCCACTCCCAGGTCTCGTCCGACCGCGTGAAGGCCCCGGTCCGACCACCGAACATCACGACGCGTGCCCGGGCGGCGTCGTAGGCGACGCCGACGCTATGGCGGTCCGACGGCGAGACCGCCGGGATGCGCTGGGTCCAGCTGTTGCCATCGAACACCCAGGTGTCCCCCGCAATGTAGCCGGGCGCCACGAAGCCGCCGAACAGCAGCAGTTCGCCGCGGGCCCGATCGAACGCGAGCGCGAAGGCGGCGCGGTGCGGCGGCCCGCCGCTCGGATTGAGCGGTTGCCATTGCATGCCGTCGAACGTCGACAGCTGCACCGAGCCGCTGCTCAGGATGACCGGCGATTGCGCCATGTAGGTCAGACCGCCGATCTGATCGTGGGCCAGCCTGACGAAGTCCAGGCCGCCGATGGCGAGGCGCGGGATCGGCCGCGTCCGCCAGTCACCGGCGATGAGTTCGAGCGTCTCGCCGTAGCGGCCGACGGCGACCAGGCGCTGCCGCGTCGAATCGAAGGCCCCGGCCGTGACCCCGGCGGTCTCGACGGCGCGGAACTCCTGGGCGAACGACGGCGCCAGGAGACCGGCGACCGCGAGGGATGCGAGGAGGAGTTTGTGCTTGTCCATGACGGCCGATAGTCGACGCCGCGTTCGGCGCTACGGCCCGAGTGGGACCGCTCACCGGGAGCATATCCTCGCACATCGAGCGACATCGCACGAAGGCGGGCCTGACGGCGACGGCGCGCACGACGGCGGTTGCGCCCGATCGCACAACGACGCCATTGTCGACGGGTCATGGTGCCGGGCGCAGTGGCGCGATCGTCAGCGGAACGCTGCGGTGATATCTTCGGGCCGGGGAGGCGACCAAGGTGGTCTCTCGCAAGCCGCTCTCACCCGACCAGGTTCCCATGCCACATCAGTCCACCGCCATTCCCGCGTTCCTGTTCGGCCTCACCGCGCTCACCCCGGCGCCGCCGGCGGCCGCCCAGCACCTGCTCGCGACGCACGTCGGCACCGTGGTCAACGGCCGGCTCGGCACCGTCATACGCGGCGTCGGCGATCAGGACGGCGACGGCACAGGCGACTTCGTCGTCAGCGAGCCGGGGGCTTCATCGACCTATGCCGGGCGCGCGTTCCTGATCTCGGGCCGGACGCGCGGCACGCTGGCCACGTTCGACGGGCAGCTCGGCAGCGGCATCTGGGCCCTGGGGGCCAGCGACGTCTGTCCGATCGGCGACGTCAACGGCGATGGCCGCGGCGACTTCGCGATCGGCTACGGCGGGCGCAGCGCGCTCGACGTGTTCTCAGGCGCCACCGGCACGCGCCTCTACCGCCTCGGCGGCGCGATCGAGTACTTCCCGACCGCGTGCGGCGTCGGCGACCACGACGGCGACGGCAAGGACGACTTCGCCGTGATGGTCTACATCAACAGCGTGGCGCAGGTCTGGATCGTGAAGGGCACCAACGGCGTGCAACTGGCGACGGTCGCGGCGGCGGTGAGCGACGGCTCGCTGCGCGACGTCGGCGACCAGACCGGCGACGGCCGGACTGAGATCGCGGTGATCGCGCCCACCCGCACGGAAGTGTTCAACCTGCACCCGATCGGCCTCGTGCGGCAGCTGAACACCGTGAGTATCTCGTCCTACCGCAACTTCGACCTCGGCGACTGGAACGGCGACGGCCGCCTCGATCTCGTCTGGCGCTTCGAGGTGCGACCGTCGGCGTCGCACTTCGTCTACTCGCTGGCCACCGGCACACAGCTGGTGGCGTTCGCGTTGCCGGAGTCGCTGAGCAACAACTCTCCGCAGGGCATGGCCGTGCTCGGCGACATCGACGGCGACCTCGTGCCGGACGTCGCCGTGCGCGTCGACACCGACTCGATCCACGCCGGATCGTACGGCCACGTCGCGATCCTGTCGGGGCGCACCGGCCAGCGCATCGGCGACTGGCCCGGCTCGGCGCAGTATGCCGCCGGGAGGCAGCTCGCGGGGATCGGCGACGTCGACGCCGACGGCTTCCCCGATTTCGCGATGGACACCTACGCGCAGTCGGCGCCGTCCGGCGCCGGCGCGTGGCAGGTGATCTCCGGGCGCACCGTCGCGGCGATGGTGCAGAAGCCGTCGAACTGCTACGGCGGTCCGTTCCCACCGCAGATCGGCATGACCAGGCCCGTGCTCGGCGCCAACGTGACGATCGCCGGCGTCGACGTGCCGCCTGGCAGCCCCGGCTGGCTGGTGCTGAGCCGGATGCCGGGCCTGCCGACCAACCTCGGCTACGGCGGCTGTGACGCGTGGTACGACCTCGGCAGCGGCGCGCTGCTCGCCAACCTGACGCAGTCACCGTCGTGGCAGCTCACGATGCCGTTGCCGAACGTGCGCGCGCTGGTCGGTTTGGAGGTCGCGCTGCAGGCGCTCTACTTCGGCACCGCTTCGCCGCTCGGTTTCGATCTGACCAACGGCATCTGGGCGCGGCTCGGCTATTAGCCGGCGAGACCGGAACGGGCCTGCCTTCCCTGCCTCCGCCATTCGACCGGAGTGAACCCATGACGGCACGTTGGCATCCGTTCTCGACCTTCCTGCTGATCGCCGCCGTCTCCGGTCACGCCGTCAGCGCCCAGGACATCCGCGTCGTCGAGAACGACGCGCTCGAGCTGCGCGGTGACGACGTGCTCGAGATCGCGGCGCGGCCGGCCGGCGGCTTCCACTTCCCGTTCTTCCTGTTCGTCCCGAGCGCGGTGGAACGCGACGGCAGCGCGCACCTGCTGGTGGAGCCAAACAACACCGGCACGACGAGCGACGACCTCGACGTGCATCGCGACCGGGCCGCGGATCTGGTCCGGAGGTCCCACGCCAATCGGCTCGCGCGGCAGCTGCACGTGCCGCTGCTGGTCCCCGTGTTTCCGCGGCCGGCATCGGACTGGCGGACCTACACGCACGCCCTCGATCGCGACAGCCTCGAGATCCGGGGAGGCCCGCTCGAACGCATCGACCGGCAGCTGCTGGCGATGATCGACTGCGCGCGGGGATTGCTCGCCGCCGACGGGGCGCCGATGTCCGAGCGCGTCTTCCTCGACGGGTTCTCGGCGTCGGCGAAGTTCTGCAATCGCTTCGCATTCCTGCATCCGGAGCGGGTGCAGGCGGTGGCGACGGGCGGGGTCAACGGCCTGCCGACGCTGCCGCTCGCGGAGCGGAATGGCGTCGCCCTGCCCTTCCCCATCGGCATCGCCGACATCGAGGTCTTCACCGGGCAGCCCTTCGCGCGCGCGACGCACGCGCGCATCGCGCAGTACGTCTACATGGGCTACCTCGACCGCAACGACACCCTGCCCGCGCGGGACGCCTGGAGCGAGGAGGAGGCCCGTATCATCGCGACCGCGACCGCGGCGACGATGATGCCCGACCGCTGGCAGGTGACGCGGTCCGAGTACGAGCGCCATCTGCCGCGCGCGCAATGCGTCACCTACAACGGCGTCGCCCACGCGATCACCAACGAGATCGTGGCCGACCTGGCCGGGTTCTTCCGCGCCAACTCCGGCGACGGCTACGCGGCGATCGAACCTCACGCCTACCCGTTCGTGCCGTACCGCGAACTCCGCGAGGTCCACGTCGACGCCGTCTACGCCGCCGGCGATCCGCGGCTGCCCGAGTTCGCCGCCCGGGGCATCGGCGAGCGTTCGTTCCTGATCGGCATCCGCGAATGGCTGCCGGGCCAGGACCACCGTCAGCTCGGCGAGTTCGTCGACCACGCCGGCTTCGGGTTCAGCCTGATGGCGAGCGGACAGCCCGACATCGCGATCGGCAAGGCGAACTGCGGCGGCAGCTGCAGCGACGGCAACGGCGGCTTCCAGGGCTTCTATCTGCGGCTCGACGAGCGGCAGTGGCAGACCATGGCTGCGGATGTGCCCTACGCGCTGCAGGCCGGGCGCGCAGTCGATGGCTACCGCTGGATCGTCGCCGACGGGCTGCATCTCGTTCGACCTGCGAACCACGCCGACCTGGTGCGGGCCGCACTCGTGGCCCGGATCCTGCCCGAGTTCGCGATCGATGCCGACGTCG
>JAGQRA010000191.1 GCA_020425885.1 Planctomycetota bacterium
GATGAGGATGGAGTCGCCGGTCGCGGTGGCGAGGCGGTCGCGTCCGTGCCGCACTTCACGCCGCGGGCCCGCCGCGTCGTCTATCTGTTCCAGGCCGGCGGACGGTCGCCGTTCGAGACCTTCGATCCCAAACCGATGCTGCGGCGGCGGCACGGCGAGGACCTGCCGCCGTCGGTGCGCGGCGGCCAGCGGCTGACCGGCATGAGCGGCTTCCAGGCGCGGTTGCCACTGGCCGGTTCGTTCGCCGGTTTCGCCCGTCACGGCGCCTGCGGTCGCGAGGTCAGCGACCTGCTGCCGCACACGGCGCAGCTCGTCGATCGACTCTGCGTCGTACGCGCGATGCACACCGAGGCGATCAATCACGATCCGGCGATCACGTTCTTCTGCACCGGCAGCCAGATCAGCGGGCGGCCGGCGATGGGGGCCTGGGCCAGCTACGGACTCGGCAGCGACAACCGCGATCTGCCGGCGTTCGTCGTGCTGGTCAGCAAGGACGCGGCGCGCGATCAGCCGCTCTACTCGCGGCTGTGGGGCACCGGCTTCCTGCCCGGCGAGCATCAGGGCGTGCAGTTCCGGCCCGGCAGCTCGCCGGTGTTGTTCCTCGACAACCCCGACGGGGTCACGGTCGAGATGCGGCGGGCGCAGCTCGCGGCGCTGCGCGGTCTGCACGCCGACCAGCTCAGGCACGAAGGCGACCGCGCGATCGCCGCCCGCACGGCGCAGGCCGAGCTCGCGTTCCGCATGCAGGCCAGCGTGCCCGAGGTCGCCGATGTCTCGACCGAGCCGGCGTCGGTGTTCGACCTCTACGGCGAAGGCGCGCGCGATCCCGGCAGCTACGCCGCCAACTGCCTGCTGGCGCGGCGGCTGCTCGAGCGCGGCGTGCGCTTCGTGCAGCTGTTCCACCAGGGTTGGGATCAGCACGGCAACCTGCCGGCCGGCATCACGCGGCAATGCCGGCAGACCGACCAGGCGACCGCGGCGTTGCTGCTCGACCTGCAGCGGCGCGGACTGCTCGACGACACGCTCGTCGTCTGGGGCGGCGAGTTCGGCCGCACGGCCTACTGCCAGGGTCGGCTCGAGAACGGCAACTACGGTCGCGACCATCATCCGCGCTGTTTCACGCTGTGGCTCGCCGGCGGCGGCGTGCGCGCGGGCCACGTCCACGGCGCGACCGATGACTTCGGCTACAACATCCAGGAGGGCGGGGTCCACGTGAACGACCTGCACGCGACGATGCTGCACCTGCTCGGCTTCGATCACGAACGGCTGACCTTCGCCCATCAGGGCCGCGACTTCCGTCTCACCGACGTCGCCGGCAAGGTCGTGCGCGAGCTGCTGGCGTAGGCGCGGGGCGTGGTGCCGACCACGGCGAGGTCTCAGTCGCGTTGGCCGGTCTTCTGCAGCTTCGCGAACGTCGCCAGCTGGCGCGGCGACAGCCACCGCTTCGGGTCGCCGCTCGCATTCGGCGCCAGCGCGGCGTTGCAGCGCGCGGCCTGGGCCGGCGTCATCGTCACCGCTTTCCATGGCGAGTGTTGCAGATAATACTTCGGCTGCTCGTCGGGCCGCGGTTCGGTCGTGAGATCGTGGACGCGATCGCCGATGAGCCTCGCCGCGATCGCCCGCTGCGCCGCGGTCGTGGTCCAGACCCGCTGGGCGCATCCCGCGCGCAGGCCGTGCGCCAGCAGCTTCTCGAACGCGAGCACCTTCGGATCGAACCAGACCTCGGTGACCTCGAGTTCGTCGAGCCATCCGGCGCGGGTCGCGAAGACGCCATCGAGGAGGCCGAACTCGGCCTCGCCGACCCAGAATCAAGCCTGCGAGAACACCGCGCGCTCGAGGCCGCGACGGCGGGCGAGTTCCTCGGCCGCGAGCAGGCTCAGCCATTCGGGCACCTCGTGTCCGCCGCCCCGCAGTGCGGTCACCATGCCGGTGGCCATCGCGGCCACGCTCCAGTCCTCGTGCAACCTGGGCGCCAGCGCCTTCTCGTCGGCAGCGAGGAAGCGCACGACCGGGTTGTTCCAGGCCTTCTCGGCGAAGTGCACGAGCACCTTCTCGTCGTCGTCACCCTTGGTGTTGTTCTTGATCGCCACCGGCACGAACAGGGTCTCGGCGGCCTCGTCGATCAGATGGTGGCTCAGCACGTGAGCCCCGAAGTCGCGGCAGGTGCTTCAACCGGGCACCTCCTGGAACAGCAGCAGCAACGGCTTGTGCTCCTGTCGGGCTGCGGTCCTGGCGGCGGCGAAGTCGCGTCGCCAATCGATGGTGCCGAACTCGGTCGTCAACTTGTCCTGGGCCGCGACGACGGCCGTCATGGCGATGGTCGCGACATGGCGGAGGATCATGACGGCATGTTGCCACGCCGATGCGCCGTCCGGGAGGCCTGATCAGGGATACGTGAGATACGTGCGGTCTGCCGGTGTTGCCCGTCCGGTCCTGGATCAGTTGCCGTTCAGCTGCTGCAGCAGTCCGAGCGACGGCGCGTAGTTCGGGTCGCAGCGCAACGCCTCGGCGAGGCTGGCCCGCGCCTCCTGCCGCTTGCCGGTCAGGAACTGCAGGTGGGCGAGGTTGTGCCAGCCCTCGGCGTGATGCGGATCGATCTCGATGGCGCGGCGGAACGCGGCGTCGGCGTCGTGGGTACGGCCGACGACCCCGTTGGCGACGCCGAGTCCGATCCAGGCGGCGGCGTTCTCGGGGCCGGCATCGACCGCGGCCTGGAACGCGGCGATCAGGACCTCCGGTGGCGGCGGCTTCGGCTTCGGTTCGAACAGCATGCACCAGGCGACGCCGAGCCGACCGGCCGACAGGGTGCGGCGCACGATGCCGTTCTGTTGCGGCGGCGTGTTGTCGATGGCGCGCTGGTAGTACGCGCGCGCACTGGCGAAGCGCGCCGGGTCGCCGGCCTGGGCCTTGGTCAGGTCGAGATCGCCGGCGAGGGTCAACACGGTCGGATCCTCGGGTGAGGTGGCGAGCACGTGAGCGGTCAGGTGGTCGGCGTCGTGCCAGTTGTGGCACAGCGAGCGCGACACCGGCGCCATCGCGAGCGCCGCGATCATGAGCAGCCAGAGCCATCGCCCGCGCAGCCAGCCGGCGATGCAGATCGCGGTGCCGAGCACCGAGAGGTAGAGGTAGCGATCGCAGATCGGATGGGCGCCGATCGAACGGAAGTGCAGCATCGGCGCCAGCAACGGGATCAGCAGCAGGCAGAGGCCGATGCGGGTCGGCGGCAGCAGTCGTCCGCGGCGCCACCACAGCACGGCCGCGATCGCGATCGAAGCGCCGATGCTCGCCAAGAGCAGCGGCACCGATGCCGGCGGCAGGGCGCGGAACGGGGTCGCCGGCAGCGGCATCACCAACAGCCCGAGATGGCGCAACAGCAGTTCGGGTGCGCGCACGAGGTTGGCGATCCCGGTCGCCGCCGGGGTCGGCTCGTTGTTGCCGAGCACGATCGCGCCGACCGCCTCCGAGAACACGACGGCGCGCAGCACGAGCCAGAGGAACAGGCCGGTGATCATCGTGATCGCGGCGGTGGCCAGGCGCATGCGGGGGCGGTGCCCGTTCGCCGTCGGCACGAAGGCCAGCGCGGCGAGCACGAGCGGCACGGTGGTGACGCCGGTCTCCTTGGCGAGCACGGCGCCGATGACCAGCAGTCCGACCAGCCACGGCGGGCCGCGCCGCTCTCGGTCGCGCCAGCGCAGCGCCGCGAGCATGGCCTGGAGCGCGAACAGGACCCACAGCGGATCGTTGAGCGAAGCCCCCCAGGCCAGGCTCTCGGTATGTACCGGATGCACGGCGAACACCAACGTCGCCAGCAGCGCCGGGGTCGGCGCGAGCATGCGCCGGGCCAGGGCGAATCCCGCCATGCAGTTGAGCACGTGCAGCAGCAGCGACAGCGCGTGCACGCCGACGGCGCCGGCGGTGTGATGGCCGAGGAAGAACATCAGCATCGTCGCCGGTCGCCAGTAGCCGTGTTCCATGTCGAACAGCGGCTGCGTGAACATCGCCGCCGCGTCGCCGCGCAGCATGGCGCCGTTGCGGGCGATCAGGTGCAGGTCGTCGTGCACGTAGTCGCCGAACAGGGCCGGCCAGAACGTGGCCAGCACGACGGCGACGAAGCCGGCGTGGATGGCGAGCGGCCGCAGCGGCCCGGGTCCGGTCGGGCTGCTGATGGGGGTGGACGCGGGCATGCGGCGGCGGCGAGTCAGTGCGCGGTCACCCAGATCGCGTTGCTCGCCGACACCAAGAGCGGGTTGCCGGTGTCGAGCAGCCAGGCCTGGACCGCCAGGTTCAGGCCGGATGGCAGCGGGAAGGCGAGCTGGAACGACAGTCGGAAGTGACCGTTGGCGTCGGCGGTCAGGAACGCCGGCGGCGGCGGGTTGTCGGGGATCAGGGTGCCGCCGAGGAACGGCTGGCAGTCGATCGAGGTGCCGTAGAGCAGCGCGACCGGTGCGAACGGCAGCGCGCCGTTCAGCTCCAGGGTCTGGGTCGTGCCGGCCACGAGTCGGCCGTTGCCGACCAGCCACGGCGTCTGCGCGTTCGATCCCGGCAGGGCAAAGCCGAGGTCGACCCACTTGTCGACGAGCGCCTCGCGGCAGCGGATCGCGAGGTAGAGCGTGTTGCGCTGGGTGACGGCGAGGCCGACGTTGCTGCCGGTGGCAGGGCTCGCGTCGCGGAACAGCAGCCCGCCCAGGGTGTTGACCGGGCCATCGGCGCGTCGGTCCGGGATCGACGTCGCGCGCAGTGCTGTCACCTTCGCGACCAGCCTGAACCTGTGGCCGGGCGGCAGCAGCCAGTCGACGGCGAGGAAACTGCGGCGATTGCGGCTCGAGGTGGTCCGGTTCAGCGTGCCGTTCTGGACCAGCACCGGGCTCGACAGTTGGGTCACATCCCACAGCGCCACGTTGAACGGACCATTGGGGCCGGTGACCGGAGCCGCGAGTTGGCCATCGAGCACGATCTCGGCGATGCGGACGTGATCCGGCGCATTGTTGGTGTCGAAGTCGAGACCGACGAACTGGTCCGGGTTCGGCGCCTGGCTCGGCGCCGGGTTCGGCGTCGTGGCCGTCGGCAGGCGCAGGCCGCCGCCGCTGGTGAACAGCGGTGGTGCCTCGTGGATGCTCGGTCGCATCTCGAAGCCGTTGATGCGGACCACGCCGCTGCGGAAGACCAGGATCTCGCGATCCGTGAGGGTGGCGAAGTCGATCGAACCGAGCGCCGGGTTGACGTGCTTGTCGACGCGGTGGATGCCCTCTGCGGACCGGGTCGGGAAGTTGACGACGACGTCGAAACGCAGGTCGACGGCGGGATCGCCCGGATCCGGATCCTGCGGCAGCGCGAAGTGCAGCGCGTACTCGTTCTGGTTGAGGTAGCCGTGCCCGCTGGCCGTGAACTTGCGTCGCACGACGTCGGTCTCGCCGGCGATCATGATCGTCACCGCGGCGCCGAACTCGGTCTGCAGTCCGGCGGCGACGGTCGCCGAATCGCGCAGCGGCTGGACGCGGACGTAGCGTCGGTCCGCCGCCGGCGTCGTCGTGTCATAGAGTGTGTTCTCGTAGAAGTGCGCGGTGTTGAGCCAATTGCCGAGGGCGCAGTCGAGGTCGCCGTCGTGGTCCCAGTCGCCCCAGGCCGGTGTCGCCGACGTCAGGTGGTAGCTCGGGATGCCGTGCGTGGCGACGGTGAACTGCCGGGTGCCGGTCTCGACCAGCATGTTGCGGCGGAATACCTGTCGCGTCGTGAAGTCGATGTCGCCGTCGTTGTCCCAGTCCTCGGCCGACATGCCGAGGTCGAGGCCGATCGATGCGCTGGTGATGATCGTGGGTTCACCCTGGAAGAACATGCCATCGCCGTAGCTCTCCCACAGCTTCACGCCCTGCGAGGTGTAGACGACGAACAGGTCCTCGTCGCCATCCATGTCGTAGTCGAAGAACATCGCGCCTTCGTCGAGCTGGTTCTGCAGGCCGATGCCCGCGGCGGCGGCGGTCAGGGCGTCGAAGTCGATGCCCTGGGTCGTCCGGTTCTGGTAGAGGGTGCCGTTGCTGTAGAGGTCGAGGTCGCCGTCGTGATCGACGTCGCAGAACTGCGCGCCCTCGGGCCGGTAGCTCGTGGTCGGATTGTCCAGGCCCGAGGCGGCGCTGGTCTCCTGGAAGCGGTAGGCGCCGCTCGGGCCGGTCGGGCCGAGGTTGGTCCAGAAGAAGTTGCCGACGCTCGTGACCCAGGGCGGGTAGACCGGCAGGAACAGATCGAGATCGCCGTCGTTGTCGACGTCGGCCCACCCGGCGGTCTCGGCATCGAGGCCGCACGGCTCGGTGATGATGGTGCCGGCCGGCGTCGCGACTTCGGCGAAGGTCGCGCCGATGCCGAGGTTCTGCAGCAGGTGGAAACACCTGTCGGCGCCGTTGCAGCAGGCGCGCGGTTCGACGGCGAGGTCCGGGAAGCCGTCGTTGTCGTAGTCGCCGAACGACGAACCGTAGCGATACACGGTCGGCATCAGGATCTGCGTCGGCGATTGGTCGAGGTCGGCGACCAGCTGCCAACCGGTGCCCTGCAGATTGCGCCACAGCCGGGCCGACTGCAGGCAGAACACGTCGATCCAGCCGTCGCGATCGTAGTCGCCGAACGACACGCCGTTGGAGCTGCCGAAGTCCAGTCCCGTCGGGAAGGTGGTGTTGGTCCACAGCGCGAGCGGCACGTCGAAGACCAGCGACGGGCCGGGTGGTTTGCTCGTCGGCAGCCAGGTCATGGTGTAGGTGGCACCGGTCTCGGCCCCGGGGCGCAGGTCACCGAAGTCCCAGACGCGCCGGGTCACGCCGGCCGGCGGTTCGGTCAGCCAGCTGCACCGGTCCATCGGGAAGCTGATGCCCGATCCCGTCGGATCCTGCCATTCGCGCGTGGCGAAGACGTCGTGCAGCGTGGTCGGGCCGCTGTTGCGCAGCAGCAGCTGCACGATGAGTCGCGGCCCGTCGGGGTCGAAACGGAACGTCGAGGTGATGTGTAGCGACGGTGCTTTCGTCACGACCTCGACCGCGTGCGGCGACGCCTTCATCGCGACCGGGAGCAGCGGGGCGCGGTTGGCCCAGTCGGCGACGAGGCCGGCGGCACCGGCCTCGACGACGCCATCGGCGTCGACGTA